>JBEIQF010000400.1:0-2961 GCA_040376635.1 Halobacteriovoraceae bacterium | reverse complement strand
CAAGCTCTCGCCTGAGCAAACATTTCTCCCCCATCCATTTGAGGCATCGTGAAGTCTGAAACAACGATGTCAAAGCGTCGCTCTTTTAATAAAGATAAACCTTCAACGCCATTTTTGGCCTTCGTCACAATGATATCGTCCTCAGTTAGCAACTCGGCCAACGAGTCGAGTATGCATGGCTCGTCATCAATGAGCAGCAATTCCCACTTCATGTTTTTCCCCTTCCTTAGGTAGCCAAAAGTATAGATGAACTGAAGAACTTTAGAAGCATATAGACTGAGAATTCAGCAAAGCTTTAGGTGCAGGAAGATGAGCGTCAATTAAGACATTCTTGTCTATTTAATATGGATTCCGGTTAATGCCGGAACCCTTCTTCCACTGATTCGAGAATAAGTTTATAGAGTCGCAAAGGACTTCTGTTTTTGTTCCAGATGGCCTCAATAGTATAAGGCGCTGAATAATCACCGAGATCAATTTCTTGAAGCCACGATTTATTTTCTTCGACAAAAAAATCAGGAATCAAAGCCCAGGCATTTGCATTTTTTAAGACAGATAGCCTGAGGTCATAGGTATCAACTACAAAACGAAAGTGAGGAATCAGTTTCAATTTTTTGTAAATGGGGTGATTCTCGCAATTTTCGATGCCCTGAGATGCTTTGATACCGATGGCATCTGATTCATTCAGCAGTTTGACTTTCGCATCGTGAGTTCTAGTTTTGAAAACCGGATGTTGTTTTCTTGCACATAGGACGAGGTTTCCTTTATGGACAACTTTCCTTTCAAGATTGGGATGGTCTACAGGTGAGAGACAGAATCCAAAGTCTACTGAGCCATCCACGACCATTGACAAAACTTCCGCAGATCGTTTTGCCTGAACGTCCAAAGTAATATCATTCTTCAATTGAAGAACATCAAAAACTTTTTTATTTTGGATGAAGGGAAACAGACTATGAGTGACTGCCATCTTATAAAGTCCACTTGTAAGGACGTCTCCGCCTAGTCCCTCTTTGACTTTTTCAATTTGTTCAAGAATAGGTTGAATCCTGCGGGCAAACTCAATTCCTTTTTCTGTCAGGATAATGTTCCTTCCCACCTTGGCAGTTAGTTGTACATTCATCTCTTCTTCTAGTTTCGCAACACCATGAGAGATAGCAGTGGCACTTATGCCAAGGAGATTGGCCGCCTTCTGAATGTGCTGAGTGGTTGAGAGCGTAAGGAAGTATTTGGCGTGATCAATATTCATATATTTTTTTCATGGGTTTTGCTCAAATTAATTCATTTTTTAATCTTATTCAACATCGATATAAACCTTTTAACAAAAACTTCTTCTCAGGAGAAAAAATGAAGACTTTAGTTATGACACTCATGTTGATGACTTCCCAGGTCAATGCCGGTGAACTTTTAATGGATTGTCACTTTGGCAGACAAATCAAAACTTTCAGCCTCGCAGCTCTAGACTTGAATGATGGATCTTGTCACATTGGCAATTTTGATAAAAAAGAAGGGCCTGTGAATATCCGCTACCAGATTGAACTTTGCGGAATGGATGTGACGGGATCAGTTATGGTAAGTTCACTAAATAACAATCAGTGGGAAACTTTGTCAGAATTTACTTCCAAAAAAGAATGCCAGCTTCGCCGTAAAATCGAAACAGTTCCAGGACCTCGATGCTCTCCTGCACGTTCTCGCTGTTAAAAATACAGGTTCCAACACACTTAATGACAAAAGGTGTGTTGGAACATAATATCCGGCCATGAAAATCATCCTGGCACTTGCATTTATCTTTACTTCTTTTAGCTCGATTGCTGGCAGGGCCTATCCCCGCTTTCCAGACCTCAAAGCGACTCCAGGATCACTTTGCAATACTCCAGATACTCACCGCTACCCTGAGCAGATTCCTTATTGTGAACGCTCGTTAAACTCATTTGATAAAGAACTCGTATTCATTGCTTACAGGAAACTAGGCTGGAGTCTAAGTGGTGAGCGCAGTCAGTACAAGGTCGATCACTTTATCCCTCTCTGCGCTGGTGGAAGTAATGAAATGGATAACCTCTGGCCGCAATATTATACGATTTCAAAACTCACAGATCCTCTTGAGCAACTTGGTTGTGAAGTCCTCGCCAAAGGAAATATCACTCAGAAAGAATTAATTAGTTTGATCATGGAAGCGAAGCTGGACACCAAACAGGTGCCTGCGGTACTCAAACATATCAAAAAGTTACGTAGATAAAAGAATTTCTGCCCTTAATGAATACTTCTTCTAAAATTTAAGGAAGTGGCAATCCATTCTGCAAATGAACGAGATTGCCATCTCTGTTCGTTTTCCAGATATCCAGGCGTGCTGGGTTCTGAGGATCAAGATTAGCGACAGCAAAGGCCTCATAGCCAAATTTCGGATCATAACAATCCTCCGCTTTCCCTAAATAGAAAAATGCCGAGATGTTCTTTTTGGAACGTGAAGAGACATGCGAGTAAGCATCCTCATAAATAGCAAGAGAAGTACTTTCTGCATTCTTCGTTTTCTCAAATTTCTTCGTACAAGCTTTCTTGAAACCAAAGACATATTGGTAGGCCCGACCTGACTTTTGATCCTTAAGCAGAGACTTCAGGTCATAAGAATAACGATTTGGCTTAGCTTTTTCAAAAGACAGCTTCTCTTGCGCATTCACATTCATCAGAACAAGTTTTGCACTCTCCTGGAGAAGTTTCGCTCTGAAGAAAATCGAAAGCTCTCCAGGGATCAAAAGACAATCATTCTTCGGGAGAATATCAGAACATTTCTGGAGAGACGCAAGAGCAGACTGACATCCGGAGAACTTTGAATCCTCACAATCTTCAAATACCTTTTTCAGGAATTCTTTTCCTTTGGCACTATAAGTTTCTTTCGGTATTTTGAGACTCGAACAGCTTTCAGTGAGTCCATAATGACAAGCGCGCTTACTGAACATGTACGCAGATAGT
>JBEIQF010000020.1:0-18485 GCA_040376635.1 Halobacteriovoraceae bacterium | reverse complement strand
CTCGTATAACTCAAATTCTCCGACTCATGCTCAATCAGGGAAGGATGCAAGTTCTAACTCCGGGGATACAACTTCAAGAAGTCTTCGTACAACAAGAACTCAAGCTATCTTTGCTGAAAACAATTTCACGTTTGGTAACTTCTCAGTTGTTCCCGGTATCCGCTATGAGAACATTACACTCAGTAACGAAAACCGCACAACGAAGTTAGAGAGATCTGATACGTACAATGTGATTGTTGGTGGTGTAGGTGCTTCTTACAACCTAAATGATAACACTCAAGCGTTTGCTAACGTTTCACAAGGCTTCAAACCAATTGGTTACGGCGATGTACTTAACCAGGCAAACCCGACGTACATTGTTGAAGGTGATATCAAGCCGTCTTACAATTATTTCTATGAAGCAGGATTAAGAGGGGAAAATCAGAAGTTCCTTTGGGACTCATCTCTCTATCTTATTCAGAGACAGAACCTTACTGTCACAACGGCCCAAGGTCCGAACACTGTTCTATCAAACGGATCATCGGCTCAGTACCGTGGTATCGAGTCATCATTCACGCTGAAGAACGTTCTTAATAACAATGAAGGGCACGTCGTAGATCTTTATCTCAACTCAAACTTCAACAATGCTAAATTCCACGGTGGACCGACTAAAGGGAAGACTCCTGCTTATGTTCCGGCGCTCCTCGTGAAATATGGTGTGATCTACAAGAAGTCAGATAAGCTTCATGCTTCATTGCTTGCAACTTGGGTAAGAGAGCATTATGCAAATGATTCTCACTCAGATAACTTCAAGATTCCTTCGTACTCTGTAGTAGATCTTCTGTTTGAATACCACTTCAACAAAACGTGGAGTGCAAACGGTGCGATCAATAACATTCTTGATGAAGAGTATTACGCAAGAATCCAGGCAACTGGTATTCAGCCGACGATGAAGAGAAATCTCTACGCGGGTCTTAACTACCGCTTCTGATCGAGGTTTTTTTGTTCTAACTGATCTATCGTTTGATGAAGATTTTCAATCTCAGCTCGCTGGGATTGAATTTCTTCCTCCTGCGCCTCTAATTTTTCTTCCTGAAATGTGGCCTTCTCAATTTGCTCTTCCATGATGGAAGTTTGCTTTTGCATTTCCTGAAGGCGCGCCTGCTCAAGCATTAAAGCTTCTTCCTGCAGAATGCGTGCTTCTTCCACACGCTTCAATTCCTGTTGTTGAGTTTGCAAATTTAGCTGCTGATAAAAACAATTGTAGTCATTACCGCAGTTCACTGTTTGAGACTGAGCATGAGAAGGGGTGATGAAATAAGAGAATAATCCAATAAAAGTGATCAACAATCGGAGCATAGTCTTTCTCCTTTTTATCAATTCTAGGCATGGGAAGATGACTGGGAAACCACAAAAAAATAACCATCAAAATCACTTTTTTATGATCCCTGTCATGCGATTTCAGAAAAATGATTTAAGTCATTTTTCACTTCCCGCGAAGTCATATCGCCTCCACACCAGTGAATTACTCTTGAATGAGTTTAACCACGAAGGGGAGTCTATGTCCGGAAATGCAAACAAGATGGAATTAGTTGAAGATACGCAGATGGAGCTCGAGGATTTTGCCAAGGCCATGAAGCGATCGCAAAATATCATCGAACATGACATGCAGGGAAAAATTATTTCTGTGAATCAGAATTACCTGACATGCATGGGGTTCACTCAGGCGGGCCTGATTGGAAGTCTGGAAGACCAGGTCCATCCGGCAGGAATGTGGGAGACGCTTCAAAAGGGTGAAACTTTTTCCGGTGAATTCAGGCGTAAGAGTTCTTCGGGAAAAGATAAGTGGTTTCATTCAACCTATCTTCCTGTGAATAACAAGGTTCTCCAGATTGCGACTGACATCACTTCTACGAAAGAAGAATTGCAGGTCCGTACAGATATCATGAACACAACGAGTATTGTGTCTGAAGCAAACTTAAAGGGTGATATTTTAAGTATCAACGACAAGTACATCGAGATTTCTCAGTACACAAAAGAGGAGCTTATCGGCAACCCTCACAACATCACTCGTCACCCTGATATGCCAAAAGAAGTCTTTAAGGAAATGTGGGCAACAATTGGTCGTGGAAAAATCTTTCGCGGGATCGTAAAGAACCGAGCTAAAGACGGAACTCCCTATTACGTTGATGCCGTGATTGCTCCCATCCTTGGTGACAATGGCAAACCAAAAAAATACCTGGGTGTAAGATACGATATTACGGCCACAGAACTTGAACGTCAGAACATGAAGGGTATTATCCGAGCTATTGATGGATCATATGCCTACATTGAATTTAATACTTCAGGAGTTGTTCTTCAGGGGAATGACATATTCTTGGGACTCATGGGTTATTCAAGTCATGAAGTTAAGGGGAAGCATCACCGGACTTTCTGTGAAAAGTCTTTTTCAGATTCATTTGAATATGGACAGTTCTGGAAGGATTTGAATGAAGGGAAAAGTCAAAATGGTATTTTCAAGCGTATCACTAAATCCGGAAAGGTTATCTGGCTTCAGTGTGTCTATGCCCCTGTAACAGATGAAACCGGGCGTGTGATCAAGATTGTAAAAATGGCGACGGATTTTACAGGCATGAGGACGATGATTGATTCACTCGGTGAAACTGCAATTGAACTTGCAGCAAATGCAGCTAAGTTGAAAGAATATGCACTTCTCATGAACGATAATGCTAAAAAAACCTCTCATGATTCAGGAGTTGCAGCGAGCTCTTCTGAAGAAATTGCGATGGGTGTAAATACTGTTGCTGCTTCCACTGAAGAAATGGTGGCCTCTATCCGTGAAATTTCCAGATCCTCAAATGAATCTGCAGAAATGTCCCGCGCGACTTTAAAAAATGCTCAAGAGGCAGATGCCATCGTACAAAAACTTGGCTTAAGTTCTCATGAAATCGGCAATGTCATCAAAGTTATTAGCTCTATTGCTCAACAAACGAATCTTCTTGCCTTGAATGCAACAATTGAAGCTGCACGGGCAGGTGATGCAGGTAGAGGGTTTGCAGTCGTCGCAAATGAGGTGAAAGAACTTGCCAAACAAACGGCTAAAGCGACTGAGGATATTACTCACAAGATTGGATCGATCCAGAAAGATACCACCAGCGCCGTTGCAGCGATCGGCGGCATCTCGACAGCAATGGAGAAACTGAACTCGATTTCAGGGGCCATTGCAGCAGCGATTGAAGAACAAACGGCGACTACGAACGAAGTTTCCAGAGTCATTGGAGAGTCCAAGCAGGGAGTTGCAAGCATTGCACACGTCATCAAAGACGTTTCTTCTGGTGCAGTTGAGAGTGCCCAGAAGAGTGAAGAGACCCTCAAAGCATCGGAACTTCTTACTGGCCTGTCTGAGAAGCTTCGCGCCCTCCTGAAAGAGGTCCAGAAGTAACTGGCATAAATAAGTCGATTTGTGTATTGTGGCAGTATGCAAATCGATTCAAAATTCTCATGGGCCGAAATGGGCCTTTCTCCTGAAATGCTCAAACTGATTGAAGATGCCGGTTATAAAACCCCTTCAGAAGTTCAGGCAAAAACTATTCCTCTAGCTCTTGAAGGTCGTGACGTACTTGTTTCGTCGCAAACGGGAAGTGGTAAAACTGCCAGTTTCGTTATCCCTATCATTGAAAAATTCAAAAACAAAAATGGTACATACGTTCTGGCCCTTTCACCAACTCGTGAAATCGCTCAGCAGACTGGTGCTATCTTTGAAGCATTCGGAAAACCATTTGGTCTGAAAGTTTGTGTTTGTATCGGTGGCGCTGATATGGCCGCTGAGAAAGCAGCTTTGAACCAAAGTCCGCATATCATCGTGGCAACTCCGGGAAGACTTTGCGATCACCTTGAACGCGGAAACGTGTGGCTTGAATTCATTCAGTGCCTCGTTTTCGATGAAGCTGATCGTATGCTTGAAATGGGATTCTCAAAACAAATCGATCTCATCACTGAACAGATCCATAAATCTCGCCAGACGCTTATGTTGTCTGCAACGTATGCTCCGGTAGTTGAAAAACTAGCCCGCAAAGCGATGAATGATCCTGCTCAAGTGATCGTTGAGAAGACTGTTGAGTCTGCTCCAAAAATTGATCAGATGCTTTACTGGCTTCCGGAAGACAGAAAGCTCTCAAAACTTGTTCAGATTTTAAAAGAAGAGAAGGGCACATTCTTCATCTTCGTTAACTCAAAAGAAAAAACATTCCAGCTGACACGCCTTCTGAACCACAGAGGCATCGAAGACGCGACCTACATTCACTCTGATCTTCAACAAGAGCACCGTGAACTTGCCGTGGCAGAATTCAAGTCAGGCAAATACAGAATCATCGTAGCGACTGACGTCATGGGACGCGGGATTGATGTGGATGATGTTGCTCACGTTGTGAATTACGATGTTCCAAAAGAAGCAGCTGACTATATTCACCGTATCGGTCGTACAGGTCGTCGTGGTCTGACTGGTCACGCTTCAACTTTCGCAATTCCTGGCAAAGACGATAAAGCGATTGCAGCGATTGGAAAACTTCGTGGAGTAGCAGCTCCTGAGAAGCCTGCTGATCGTCCTCGGGACGAACGTCCAAGAAACGATGGCCCTCGGGACGAACGTCCACGTAATGATCGTGGCACAAGACTCGATAAACCAAGAAGTGACCGCTTCAAGGACAATGGTCCAAGAACTGACAGAGCTCCTAAACCTGAACGCAAACACCAGAACAATGGTCCGAGAGTTCAGAAAGAAGCTGCTCCGAAAGTTGCTGTTGAACAGAAAGTGGCAGCACCTGTTGAGCAAAAGAAAGTCGGATTCCTGGATAAAATTAAATCTATTTTTGGATTTTCAAAGAAATAATTTTTATGCGTATCCCGCACAAACATGCTTCTTTCCTTTTGATTGTTTTATTTCTGATCTTGTCTCTAATTGATATCGCCAGAGAATATAGTTCTGGCGAGACACTTAATCATTTAGTCTTTGAGATTACAGTTTGTCTCCTGGCCTTTTTCTGGTCTCTTTATTTATGGGTTAACTGGCTTACGACTAAAGAAAAGCTTCACACCGAGATCGCTGAAAATCTCAAATTGAACAAAGAATATTTAGATTGGAAAACTCGCAGTACCGAAGTCGTTAACGACTTGAACGGTACGATTAAAAAGCAATTCATTTCGTGGGAACTAACACCCTCAGAAACGGACGTAGCGTTCTTACTTCTAAAGGGTCTACCATTTAAAGAGATTGCTATTGCTCGCGGGAGTAGTGAAAAAACTGTTCGACACCATGCTCTCAAGATCTATCAGAAATCCGGGCTCCAAGGAAGAAATGAGCTTTTTGCTTTCTTCTTCGAAGATTTGTTGAAGCTGCCAACTTAGACTCGGTGATTTGGCCTACAATAAATCATTAAAATTGCAGCCAAATAGGTCATTCGGCCTATAGATAAACCCTTATCAAGACTAGATATTTAAAAGATGAAAATATTCATCTTTATCATTCTAGTTTCATCCCAATTTGTTTCTGCCAAATCCTATTCTCCTTTTCAAATGGCCGAGTTAGCTGAACAGAGGGCCCCTTTGATTAAAATGCAGATCGAGAATCGAAATGCAGCAAATCGTCAGACTTCGCAATCCAGGCTTTATGCCAATCCAGTTCTTTCTGTGCAATCTGGGAGCCTCAAAACGGCCACACAAGGAGGTTCTGTTTTTGATGTGACTCTCAGTCAGCCTTTACCCTGGCCAGGCAAAAAAAATGCTGAAATCGACTCTTCTAAGATTCTTGAGAACATTGCAGAGACTGATCTTGAGGAGTCCCGTTTAATCGTCCATCACTCGGTTACTCTTTTGAGTCTTGAGCTTGCAGCTCTTACTGAGCTTGCTCGCCATAATCAGGAAAGAAAGCAGCGTTTTGACATTATCCAGAAGTTTTTAAGAACCAGGCCGCAGGCATCACCTATTCAAATTATTGAAAAGAACTTAATTGAAACTCAGATCAAGCTAGTCGAAACGCAGATGTTTGACGTGGATTCAAAAAAACAAAGTGTGATCAGGCAACTTGAAGAACTTACAGGAGAAAAAACACCGGAGGTCATACTTAGTTGGAAAACCTCGGATATATCGCCTAAAGAAAATTATGTCTCACGATTGGAACAGGGACTTGAATTCAGACGAACAGAAAAATTGCGTGAACTCGCAGTGACTAAAGTTGAACAAGCTTCGTATCTTGCTAAACCAGATATCCTGGTAGGGGTGAACTATCGACAGGAGAATGTTGCTCCCATCAATCATTTTTACCACGCCAACATAGCAGTCGTTATTCCGATCATCGATCGTGGTCAACACTCTGTCGAAGCGGCCCGAGCGAATGTTAGACGAGAGGAAGCGAATAAAAAACTGGTTTTGATGAATTCACTCACTTCTCTTGATAGAAGTTATCAGTCCCTGATTTCGGCCCATCATAGTACCAGGATTTTCAACATTTCTGATCTCAGTAAAATTGAGAAACAATTTTCCCAGGCAGAGGATGCATTTAAGAAAGGTCGTATTGATGTAACGACTTTTCTCCAGAGTGACATGCAAATTCATGAGTCGATCGATCTCGCTTACTTATCCTACATTAAATATTACACAGCTCTTTCTGAAATTAACCTTCTCACTGGCCAGAAATTGGAAATTCCATGAATTCATTTCTTAATTATATCCTGAAAAATAAGATTACGATTCTCTTCGTCGTGTCAGCACTCACTCTCTGGGGTGCGTGGGGAATCAAGGATCTTGCTATTGATGCAGTTCCTGATATCACTAACGTTCAGGTTGTCGTGAATGTTAAAACAAATGCTCTCGATCCTGAGAATATCGAATTGCAGGTCACTCGAGTACTTGAAGTTGAACTTTCTGGTCTTCCGAATCTGGTCGATATGCGTTCCATTTCTAAGTTTGGTTTGGCACAAGTGACTTTGGTGTTTGAAGAAGGAAGTGATCTTTATTGGGCACGCCAACAGGTTTCTGAAAGACTTGGTTCAGTTGATTTGCCGGAGGGCATTTCGGTTGAGCTTGCTCCCATAACAACTGGTCTCGGCGAAGTCTTTATGTACACCCTTGAAGCAACTTCAACTTCTCCTCTTCATTTAGTTTCCGAAGAACAAAAGTTAACTGAGCTCAGAACTATTCAGGATTATATAGTAAAGCCTCATTTAAAAAGAGTTACTGGAGTTGCAGATGTTGATTCCAATGGTGGTTATGTAAAACAGGTTCATATCAATTTCTTTCCCAATCAAATGGAAAAATACGGAATCACGATTCAGCAAATGCTCAGTAAGCTCAATGCTATCGGGGTGAGTGCAGGCGGTGGATATATTCAGACTGAAAATGAACAAGTCATCGTCAGAACTTATCCTGTGATGAAAAATCTTGATTCTATTTCTAATTTATCCTTAGGTTTATCATCAGCTGGAAGAGCGATTCTCGTTAAAGACGTTGCAGAAGTCAGGATTGATCATTCACTTCGAGTAGGAGCGGCCACCATAGCTGGTAAGGAAGGAGTCCTGGGAACCGTGCTCATGAGAGTCGGATCTAACGGCAGAAATGTCGTTGAAGGTGTCGAACTTGCTTTGAAAGATCTGAAGTTACCTGAAGGTATTGTGCTTAAGCCTCTTTACACCAGAAAATTTCTTGTTGAAAACACTATAAAAACTGTTTCCACATCACTACTTGAAGGGGCCTTCCTGGTTGTGCTCGTTCTTCTTATTCTTCTAGGAAGTTTTAAGGCGGCCTTGATTGTTACTCTCGCGATTCCTCTTTCAATGATTATTGCGATGAAAGGCATGAATCTTCTTGGCATCACAGGAAATCTAATGAGCCTGGGTGCAATTGATTTTGGACTTCTGGTTGATGGTTCAGTTGTCGTCATTGAATCTATCCTTGCGAAAATGGCGCTTAATAATGTGAACGGAAAGAGTTTTAAAAGTAAAGCTGAGTTAATTAAAGAGACTTGTCTTGAAGTCATGCCTCCTGTTATTGCCGGAATTCTTCTCATCATGGCGGTATATCTTCCCATCCTCACTCTAGAAGGTGTTGAAGGGAAAATGTTCAGGCCAATGGCGATAACAGTTCTTATGGCCTTGGGTGTTTCGCTTTTAACAGCTGTTTTTGTCATGCCCATTTTGGCCCTGCTCTTTCTCAAAGAAGAGCCACATAATGAAACAATCGATCATGATACCTGGTTCTTTCGTAAGACAAAAAAAATATTCATACCTATTTTTGAATTCATTCTTATAAAACCGTTGCCATTTTTTATAGGCTCTTTCGGCATGTTGGCAATTTCCATTTATCTCGTAACTCACCTGGGATCAGATTTTGTTCCTGAACTTGATGAAGGAGACCTGGTTCTGGGAGTCACAAGATCGGCCCGGATTGGAATTGATGCATCAGTTGAGGAACAAAAGAAAATTGAAGAGACTCTGAAAGCATTTCCTGAAGTCACCCAGATATTTGCCCGCCTTGGAACTCCAGAGTCCGCAACTGATCCCATGGGAGTAAATCTTTCAGATACATTCCTGATTCTTGAAAAGGATCGTTCTAAGTGGAGATTCAAGAGTAAAGATGAACTCGTGAATGCCTTGATTCTTAAAATAAATGAAATTTATCCTGAATCTGAAGTCTCAGGGACTCAACCAATTGGAATGCGATTTAATGAAATGTTAGAAGGATCACGTGCTGATGTCAGTCTTCGGATTTATGGTGATGATCTTAAAAGTCTTTATCAGTATGGCGAAAAAGCAAAGGAAATCATCAAGCCGATCAGGGGAGTAGAAAGCATTGAACAAGATCCTCTGACCGCACTAAGGCAAGGGCCGGTTCTTGATATCGTTCCAGACTTTGTTCAATTAGGAAGATATGGAATTACATTGGAAGACTTAAACAGAACCGCAGGGCTATCTCTGGCAGGTCTTACACTTGGTACTTTTATTCAGGATAATATCAAATATCCAATCATTCTCCATCTAGATGAAAAGCTCAGAGAGAAAACTTCTGAGATAGCTAAACTTCCCATTGATCTACCAATGGGTGGAACAATACCATTGGATAAAATTTCTAATATATCCCAAGAAGAAAAAATTACAACGATTGCCCGCCAGTGGGGCAAAAGATACGCCGCTATTTCTATCAACGTTTCAGGCAGGGACATTGGAAGTCTCGTGAAAGAAGCAAAACAAGAAATTCAAAAGAAACTTAATTTGAAAGAAGGCTATGAACTCTCATGGGGCGGGCAGTTTAAGAATCTTGAACGAGCGAATAAAAAACTGATGATCATTGTACCTATTACTCTTTTGTCAGTATTTCTGATCCTTTTGAAAGTGTTTGGATCGTTTCCTCCTACCTTGCTCGTTTTTTCTTCTGTTCCTTTTGCAGGAGTTGGTGGAGTTCTTGCCCTTTATTTCCGGGGAATCAATTTCAGTGTGTCTGCCGGTGTTGGCTTTATTGCTTTAATCGGAATAGCCCTTTTAAATTCACTTGTTCTCATTAGCGTACTTTTAAAAGAGAGTAAGGAGAAACCAATCGAGGAAGCAGTGAGAACAGGAACGCTCTCTCGTCTTCGTCCTGTACTGATGACTGCTTTGGTCGCTGGTCTTGGATTTATACCTATGGCCCTAAATACAGGTCTTGGAGCGGAAGTTCAAAGGCCGCTTGCCACAGTTGTCATCGGTGGTCTTATAACTTCTACTTTTTTGACATTATTCCTCTTACCGTCTGCGTTTTTGTTTTGGAATACGAGAAAACAAACTAACAAGGAGATTTATCCATGAAACAAACATTCTTATTGTTTTTATTAATGTGTAGCTTTGCAAACAATTCACTAGCAAGAGAAATTGATATCAAGTTGATTTCTCCTACTGTTCTGGAGATTCATTTAGCACCAGGCACAGCATTCAGTGAAACCGAACTTGAGGATGGAATTCTTGATACGTCAGACACGAAAGCAAACTACTCAGTCATCTTCTTTAAGGAAGACGATCACTTCGTTGGGGTCTCCAGAAAGAAAATAAAAGAGAACTCATTTTCAAAAATATCTTTCAAGATCCGTTCAAAGGATAAAATTGAAAATGTTCAGCAGATTATTAACGATCGATCTGAGCACCGTCGTGAATTTTAATTCTTAGAAGAGTGATGAACCCTTTTTGCAAAAAATGCCAGGCATAGTCCACAGGCAAAACTTGCAAGAAGGCTTAATCCAATGTCGGGCAGATGCATGACTTCAAAGCGGAAGAGCTCCCTGAAGAACGGTAGAATAAAAATAACTCCTAATAAGATCACTGTAGCTATTGATAATACGACCATGGATAAATCCATCTTGTATCGTGAGATATAAATCAGAAATAAGTTTGAAATGATAAGAGTGGCAAATGTTATGCCTCTCGCATCTTCGGCGGTCATTCCTCTGTGGAGTGAGTAAGAAAAAATTCCCATTACAACAATTGTCATCACCAGACCCTGCAGAAAACTTGTGATCAATTTATTTTTTGTAAGAACGGATGAAGGAAGTTTTGTCGGTGGTCTTTGCATAATGTCCGGATCACCGGGTGTTGCTTCGTAAATGATGGTGCAAGCTGGTTCAATGATCAGATGGAGAAACGCTACATGAACCGGAAGCAGGATCAAGGGAAGCTTAAAAATCACCGGGAGGATGGAGAGGGCCGTAATCGGCAAGTGAATCACAAGCAAATATGCGAAAGCTTCCTGTAGATTGCTGAGAGTTCGGCGACCGATTTTGATCGCTGCTACAATCGATGAAAAGTTGTCATCAAGAAGAACAATCGAAGCTGCTTCACGGGCCACGTCAGTGCCACGTTCACCCATTGCAATTCCAATATCAGAAGCTTTCAGCGCTGGAGCATCGTTCACTCCATCTCCCGTCATCGCCACTGTTTCTCCGGAGCTCTGAAGTAGTTTTACGATGCGAAGTTTATCCATCGGTTTCATTCGACAAAAAATCTGAACAGACTTTAATTCTTTTTTCAAAGTGTCATCGTCCATGGTTTCAATTTCTTTTCCTGTCAGAACCTTCTCATGATTTTTAAGTCCTGCCATTTTACCGATGCTTTTTGCGGTAAAGGGATGATCTCCCGTGATCATCATGATGTTGATACCTGCACGCTGACATTCCTCGACGGCAGATCGGGCATCTGAGCGAAGAGGATCTGAAAAACCTACAAGACCAATAAAATTAAAGTTCAGATCATGCTGAATCGCCGGAAGTGAGATGGCCTTTGCTTTAGCTACCGCAATGACTCTCAGTCCGCGAGATGCCATGGATTGCATCTGTGTTTCAATCACAGCGGCTTCATCTGCTGACAGGTGACAGAGATCTATGATCGCTTCAGTCGCACCTTTCGCCCCGATACTGAATCCTTTAGAGGATTCACCCTTCCAGGCGTAGGAGACAGCGAGGAGTTCGTTTGTAATCTGATATTCTTTTGAAACAATCCAGCGAGGATGCAGGTGTTCAGTTTGTTTGAGAAGATGATTTCCGGTTGAAAGGAATGCCTTCTCCATGGGATCAAATGGATCCTTAGAACTGGCAAGAATTCCATATTCCATTACTTCATGAAATTCTTCAGGCAATTCCTGCAGATCAGGATGAAGTGTTATTTCCTGTCGATTGCTCCACAAGGATTGAATCATCATTTTGTTTTGGGTAAGTGTTCCGGTCTTATCTACGCACAAAGTAGTCACACCACCAAGAGCTTCCACAGCGGGAACTTTTCGGGTGAGAACTTTTCGTTTAGAAATTCTCCATGCACCCGTTGCGAGAAAAATCAAAAGCACTGCCGGCAGTTCGTTAGGCAAAATTGCCATCGCAAGTGTCAGGCCGGTGAGAATTCCTTCGATGAACTTATTCTGGCTGAACCAATAAAATAGAATCACAAAAAGTGTAAGGGCACCTGTCACATAACTCAGCTTTTTGACGAGCCTTCTCGTTGTGATCTGGAGGTGAGTGGAATCGTCCTCTTTTTCCTTGAGTGATTTTCCGATCTTTCCTAGCTCTGTATTTGGACCTGTGTGAATAACTTCACCCAACGCCTGACCTCGGAGAATTAGAGTGCCCGATATCACACGCTTGTTTTTATCCGGTCCTTTCTCCACCGGAAAGGACTCACCGGTGATGATGGATTCATCAATTGAAAGTGGGCCACCTTCAAGAAGATCTACGTCGGCCGCAACCCGGTCTCCTTCAGAGAAAATAATAATGTCGCCTGGTACAACATCTCTTCCGGCCACTTTTTTAGTCACACCGTCTCTGATGACAGTCGCTCTCGGACTAGAAAGTTCTTTTAAGGCCTTCAAGGTTTTTTCAGTTTTTCCTTCCTGATAGATGGTGATCCCGACAATCAGAAAGACAAATGTGATAAGGCTATAAAGTTCTTCAAGCTCACCAAGGAAAATGTACAGGACACCAATTCCTATCAGAAGAAGGACGGTCGGTTCTCTTAAGGCATGGATGATGATTTTAGGAAGAGAGCGATAGCTATCGTCTTGCAACTCATTCGGACCATATTTATCCAGGCGCTCAAGAGCATCCTGTTCAGATAGTCCGCGCTGGTTCATGATTTTTTCCCGGTAAACATGCCAAGCCATGTTTTGCGTTTGAATCTCCATGAGTCAAAAATTAATCCGGCAAAATGAAGAGCGACTAATCCCATGAGGACATTTGAGAAAGTCTCATGAAGATTTTCCAGCCAATCTTCACCCCAGTATTTATCCAGTCCCATCATGAATCCTGTCACCCCAAGAGCGATCACGAGAATCCACATCAGGATATAGACCCATGAGGCCTGCGGGTTGTGACCTTTGTAGTGAACAGTCTGCATGCTGAATAATTTTTTTGGATGAAGAGGAAAAGAAGCAAAGTTCGCATGGTCTTTAGAGATAAAACCCCAGCCAAGACGAAAAACAGTTGATCCCATGGCAATGTAGCCCAGGACTTCATGCGAGAGATCCCCGCCCTCAATGAAAAAATCGAGCAAGACGGGGATCGCGATCAACCAGTGAGTTAAGCGTGTGATAGTGTTCCACGCAACTGGTGATTCAGCATTCATTTAATACGTTCTTTAACTTTTTCGCCAGTCACTGGATTGAAGTAGATTTCTACTTTCTTTCCTTCTTTGTTGTGGCCGTAGATTTCGTAACAGTTACCTTCAGTCACTTTGAAAACTTTGATTTTGTAAGTGGCCTCAAGTTCCTTTTTAAAAGCGTCCTGATTTTTCCATTTGTCTTTGCTTTCAGTCGTACAATCAACTTTGGCAAAGGCATTGAATGAAGCGAAGATGAGAAATGCTGAGAATAGAGATTTCATATGAGCTCCTCTTGTGTAGTCATACTAGGATAATACTCCTGAGAGTATCTAACACTATGACGGGAGTCATCTTTTGCGCGCTGCTTTTGATGATTTAGATCCGGATTGTCTGCTTTCCGTCGTAATTCTTGATCATCATGAAATCCATCTTGCCGGCCTCTTTTGAGAGGCACTGAAGCTCGCGTGAGGGAAGTCTGGCACCCGAAGCATGACTTTTCGTAATTACACCTTGCTCAATTGTAAAATGAATCTGGACGGCGGGATTGAGTCTCTTTGACTCGGCGGAAAGACAGTTATTGAAATTGAAATTGTTCTCAATGAGTTTTGTCTGGAAGTAATCGTCAGTTTCCTGCTTAGACATGATCTCGGGGGATTTAAAATCGTTTTCAACTTTTTTAATCACTGAACAACTCGTAAAAAGAAATAATGCCATGCCAACACAAAAGTAGTCAGGCACCTTAGAGAGAGACATGGGCGTTCCTTTCGAAGTGGGCGTATGAACCGGCGATCGCATCGAGTACACGCTTCACGTTTTCGGGGCGGGCCTGTTCGCCCATCTGGCCCACGCGGATGATATCAAGACCGAAGGCGCCTGAGATTTCTACGTTGAAATTCACTTTCATGAATTGGAGAAGCTCTTTGGTATTAACACCGTTTCTGTTCTTGATTGCGACAACAGAATTGAGCCGACAGTATTCCGGAGCGTACATTTCAAATCCCATTTTCATGAGACCGTTCTGAAGTGAGAGAGAAGAGGCAAGGTGACGTTCAAATCTTTTCGGAAGAGTTTCTTCACAGATAAGTCTTAAAGCTTCATAGAGGGCGAGGATGCCGTTTACAGGGGCCGTGTAGTGATACTCATTCATGATCCAGAATTTATAAGCTCGGCGAGGATCAAGGCACCAGTGAGGCATGAGCGCTTCACGTTTCATCACAGCTTCGAACGCTTGTTCTGAGTAAGCGATAAGAGAAACACCTGCCACACTTGAGAGACCTTTCTGGCCGCCTGTCATGATAACGTCAATTCCCCATTCATCCATCGGGAGAGGCATCGTTGAAAGCGTGACGACGCCATCGACGATGGTTAAAGCACCATAAGATTTTGCTACTTTGATAATCTCTGGCAGCTCAATATTCTTGATTCCACAAGATGTCTCACCATGAACAAGAGCGAGGACGTCATACTGTTTTTCAGCAAATGCTTTTTGTACTTCTGAGGCTGTAAACGGTGAAAGTGATGCAGGAAAAAGTTCAGTCACTTCTGCGCCGACTCCTTTTGAGAGTTCAGTAAAGCGTGTACTAAAAGTACCAAGATTCAAGACCAGTATTTTCCTTCCTGGCCATAAGAGAGAAGAAATGGCCATCTCCATCCCCGCAGAGGCGGGACCCGCGATTCCAAATATTTTATTACTCTCAGTCTGGAAAACGTATTGAGACATCTCACCAATGCCGCGAATAACTTTGTTCATGCTTTCGCCAAGGTGATTGATCACAAGGCGATTAGCATCGGCAACTTCCTTAGGAATAGGGACGGGTCCTGAACCCATGAGAAGAGGCAAAGTTTCGGGTAGAACTTCTGACAAAGGACGAATCGCATTTGGGATGATTGGCATAGGAAAATAGTAAAACAGATTCCACATTTTGCAGAGGCAAAATTCTTTCCGATGAAATTGGTTTGGTAATTCAACTTGGTGAAAGAAAAAGGGCCTCTAAAAAGAGACCCTAAAATTTGTTAGACTTTGCCACTGCCTTGATTGAAATTTTTTTTCACAGTGTCTGAAGCTCCGGAGATATTTCTACTTTTGATGTCTTGTTGAAGCTTCGATTTGTCAGCTTCTGAAGTTTTATCCCAGGCCTCTTTTACATTAGTTTTAACCGTATTGAATTTGTCTTTTAGTGTTTCTTTCATACAAAACTCCTTAGTTAAAGAAGAAAGAGTTAAGTATAAAGAAGCAAGTGAAGTGCCATTAGAAACGAGGGAAAAGCATTTAAGTTTGGGGAGATTTGCAACCTCTGACGAGCTGTCTATATTTTGGACATTCAGAGCAGAATATAGTCAAAATGAGGCCCCTAATTGGGTATTTAGCTGTCTTTTTATTGGTACGCAGTTTGTATTTAGTCCTTCTATGAAAACACTCATCCTTATCCTTGCTTTTGTTTCCTTTAACTCTTTTGCAGCTCCCATTCCGGATAATCATTGTCTGGGGAATGTGGATTCAAAAGTTTATAGGAACGCTGATTTTCATCAGGCGTATCCAAGGAAAGTTTCCTTTGAATGTACCTACGAATGTAAGGCCAATGGTAAAGTCACTAAGGTCAAAGGTCTTCGTACGGTCACTGTGAATAATATGGAAGACGATGCGAGCGGAACTGTCTGCCAGGGAGTGATTCTGAAGAAAGTACCGTGGGGCTGGGATTTTGATAAAGTCGTTCCTTTTTACGCTTTTGATACATCGATGAATGACGTGAAGAGATTTGCGTTTGAGAACATGAATTTTAAAAACCAGACGGAGCAGGAATATCTCCTGCGACTTAAGGATACATTGAAAGTCGTGGCGAAAGCATTCGCCCAGGCCGGTCATCCGGAATTCTATCAGGCCTCTCAGACCCTGACTAAGATCTCAGATGAACTTCCGGCGAAGACAACAACTTTAGATAAATATATCAAACTTGTGATTGAAGCACGTGGACACGTTCCCTTTGAAGCAAAGGCGGATTCACTTGTTCTTACGAACGTGAAAACTCATGCTGCCTGGAGAGTTCCGCATTATCAGTACTAGATGCTGCTGATGAGATAGAGAAGAATCAAACCAAAACTGATAATCGCGAGCGTATTTCGTACGAAATAAGCGAAGAGAAATGAAGCGAGAAGGATGATGAATCTTTCTTTGCCCGCCAGAAATTCCACTTGTCCCTGATGATAGAAAGTTGCCGGAATAATGATCGCCGGAAGAATCGCTGCAGGAATGTAGGTGAAGAGATCTTTCACCTTGTGATTGATGGTCATCTTACCGGCAAGCGAGATGAATGATCCGCGGATAATAATCGTTCCCACAGTAAGAAGTGCCACATTGATCAGGAAATAATTTTCGTTAATCATGGAGATTCTTTTTCTGGATGATCATCCAGGCAAGGGCAATTGAAATCAAAGCTGTCACTATCATTCCAGTCTTCAAAGGAAACCCATAAAAGAGAAGTGAGATAACTGAGCTAAAGAGAGCAACGGCACGATGACCGTTTGTTTTTAATGTCGGCATGAGAAGGGCAACGAAGCTCAGGGGAATAGCATAATCCAGATTGAGGGCCTCTGGTGCAAAGTTTCCGAAGGCATAACCCGCGATCACAGAGCCGTGCCAGGTCAGGACCATACACAAAGCAGTTCCGAGATAAAATTGTGTCGCTTCAGCATTAGTTTTGATCTTATCGTGATTGGCCGACATCGCTGCATAACTTTGATCAGTCAGTGTAAAGGCCGTTAAGAATTTCACGGTAAAACTTGAGTCTTTCAGATAGGGAGACATCGCTGCGCTATAGAGAAGAAAACGTAAATTGATAATGAGGCCAGTTGCTACAACGACAAACATGGCAGCGTTAACTTTCATTAAATCAACTGTCGCTAGTTGAGCAGCTCCCGCGTAGACAGCAGTATTCATGAGCATGGATTGCCAGAATGAAAGTTTTGCTTCCGCAAATGCGGAACCCATCACTGCACCGAATGGAATGATGCCGGAGATGATGGGAAGGATTGAGCGGAAGCCCATTTTAAAATGACTCATAAATTAACTTTAACATATTCGCTAAGCGTTTGAACACCGCCTCTTGCTCGTAATTCCGCGGAAGAAGATAATTTTTTACCCGGAGGTTGCTATGAGTTTCATCTCAAAGTTCACAGTCTCTTTATTTCTTCTTTCTCTCACCACTTTTTCGCATGCCCGCCTGCTACAGATTATTCATACCAATGATCTGCATTCCTACTTTACCGGTTACTACAACGGTCACGGAGGCTATGCGAGAGCAATGACTAAGATCAAGCAGCTTCGGGAAGAGGCACAAGGAAAAGGAATTGAAGTTCTTCAACTTGATGCCGGAGACTGGGGGGATGGTACATCCTTCTTTCTTGCCAACAGCGGTGCCGATTCCATCAGAGCTCTCGAGTTACTGGGAACGGAAGTTGCGACAATCGGTAACCACGATCATCAGCTCGGGATGTCGAGTCTTCTGGATCAGATTGAACGTGCTGACGTGAAAACGAAATTCACTGTGGCCAACATCAGCACGTCAGTTAACATGGGTTCAAAAGTCACTCCTTATGTAGATCTTGTGAAGGCAGGAATTCCTATTCGAGTTATCGGACTCACAACTCCGGAAGCTTTTTTCCAATATAGTGTGGCACCAGGAAAGGTCGTGAATCCGGTTCCCGTAGCAGAGACGGAAGGTAACAAAGCGAGAGCGGCAGGGAAAGAACTTGTCATCGCGCTTTCTCATCTGGGTGTCTATCAGGATGAACTTGTCGTGAAAGGATCATCCAATATTGATGTTGTCATTGGTGGTCACTCACATACAAAACTTTCTAGCGTTAACTATGAGACAAACAAGAAAGGTAAGTCAGTTCCCATCGTACAGGCATGGGCACACGGACTTGCAGTGGGAACACTCCTTGTTGATGTGAAAGATGATGGAAGTGGTGTGAGTGTCGTGGAGTATAAGCTTCATGAAGTCACAACTCCCGTGCAACCTGATCCGGAAATGGTGAGCTTCATTGAAAGAGCATCCGGAAACAGGAACATGAATCTTCAATACCGTCCTGATGAGGTGATCGGTGAGACAAAAACGCCGATGACGGGATACCTGAATGGTAAACCCGTGTATAAATCAAGCTGCTGGGGCTGGCACATGGCCACGGCCGCACGACGCGCAACCGGAGCAGCAGTCGGCATTCATGTCGCTTCCTTTGAAGGTAAATACAAACCGGCCGGACCTATCACTTATGGTGATCTCTCTGACAACTGGCCGCACATCAGAAAATTTGGAGATCAGGGCTGGGAGATCGCGACTGTTTATATGTCAGGATGGAAACTCAGAACATTTATGTATTTCATTTCGAGGAGAGTGGCAGGAATCACGTTTT
>JBEIQF010000039.1:0-15565 GCA_040376635.1 Halobacteriovoraceae bacterium | reverse complement strand
CACCTTCACTCCGCGCTTGTGGCACAGATCAACAAGATTTTGTCCCGGATCACAGAACGCAGGAAGGCCGCAATCACTCATGAGATAAACTTTTTTACCAGCGATGAGTTTTTTTATCACTTCGTCTTTCATTTTATCAGACGTGTGCTCGTTATAAAGTTCAAATTTTTCGATCGCTTCTCGAGGTAAACCCCAACGTAGCCAACGCTGTCTTGCCACTTTATGTTCCTCAACTAAAAGCACAACATCTTCTTTTAAAGCATCAGCTTTCAAAAGTTCGAGCGCCACACTTTCGAGCGGTAGTTCATCAGAGATGGGTGTCGGAACGAGGATAAGTTCACTCATGATTCAGAGGTAAAAAAAGTTCAGGACGGTGAAAGTCCGGATTAATTTCTGGGTTTGGCTCTAATGCAAAATATTCTCTTGGGTCATGATCAAGGCAAGCAAAGAAGCCGCCATACGGAAGAGTTCCGCGAAGATCAGAAGGGAGTTTTACTCTCATCGTTGATTTCCATGAACGACCCTCTAGAACTACTTCGTGAGCGAACTCAAGAACTTTCGGAGCATGAAATGTCTTACGGGGTTCTTCGATAATAAGAGCAAAAGGTTGATTGGCCGGCGAGACCTGGATTTCAAGATAAGGAGCTTTGAGATCATCAGGAGTCGCACGCAATTGAATGAAGGCTTCAACCACATCCTTATTCCAGAGGCCCCAGTTCTTTGACCAGTCATCGCCAAAAACAGAATCGCTGAGCCAAGGCTTTGAGCTGCGCTTGTTAACAGTGAACTCAAGAACCGCTTCAGTTTCTGTGACAGACCAGTCTACCTTGATGGTATGAGCGGCAATCGCCGGTCCGTGTTTTTTTAAATAGGCTTGCATAGACTTAAGATTACACTTTGAGCTAACATTCGGCCATGCAATACCGCCTTTTCCTCATTATCCCACCCGGTCTCGAAGAGCTTGCTTTAATGGAAGTTGAGTCGAAATGTCCTGTATCAGGGATTGAGAGAACGAAAGGTGGCCTCGAACTCAATGCTGACATGGACTGGATCGTGAAGGCCCACTGTCTTTTGAAAATCCCTACTCGCATGCTCATGCGAATCAAAGAATTCAAAGTCAGGGATTTCCCTAAACTTCACCAGAAGTTTGTTTCATTCAAATGGAATGAAGTCCTTTCTCATCCAAATCCTGAATGGGAAATCTCATGTTCCAAATCACGCCTCATGCATACCGGCCGGATTGAAGAGACGATCAAGAAAGCTCTCGCTGAGGCCCTTGTTCGCCAGCCTCTTTCACGTGACTGGGAAAAGAAAAACTTTCCTCCACAAACTTTCTATATCCGCATCGTTGATGACAACCTAATGATGAGCCTTGATCTCACAGGTGAGCCACTTTACAAACGTGGTCTTCAGAAGATTAAAGGTGAAGCACCTATCCGTGAAAATTTCGCAGCAGCGATGCTTGTGGAACTTATGCAGGGATTAAAAGAAGAAGTGACACTTGTTGATCCGATGTGCGGATCTGCAACATATCTCACTGAAGCGATGAACTATCACATCCCTCTTCACATGCGTCCATTTGCTTTTGAATCCGCACCGTTTTTTAAGGGCAAGATGGTGAGACTTCCTCTTATCACAACAAAGCTTCCTGTAAAAAATGTGATCGGCTTTGATATGAACGAAGAACTTCTTTCAAAAGTAAAAGCTGAAACAAATTATGACCTTCGTGTTCAGGATTCCGTAAAAACGCCGATCAAAGTTGATGGTGAGTTCGTCATGATTTGTAATCCACCATACGGCGAACGAATAAAGATTGAAGGCAAACGCGGATCTTTCCTACGTGAGGCATGGGAAAAATTTCTTTCAGTGGACAGGCCACTTCGTTTTGGATGGGTTTTGCCGAGTGATATGGATGATCTTTTCCAGAAGCCAAAAGACTATAAACTTCTCTCGAAAAAACATTTAAAAAATGGCGGGATGGCAGTGACTTACTGGGTATTTGAACGAAACTAAATATTCTCGAACTCTTTCTCATCATCAAGCTTCAACACGGTTTCTTTATCTTTATTCATTAATTTGATTTTTTTATCGCCTGGGGCATTGAACGGAAACGTGATGTATTGAGAGGAAGAAAAGTGAAAATACACAGCTTCTTTTTGTCTCTGGATGTAGAGAAATTTCTGGCCAATGAGTGTTTCAAACGTGTCAGTGTTTCCGTAAATATGTTTTGGGAAAACGATCGCAAAATCTGAAAACTTCATGGTGATTTCAGATTTCATGATGACATTGCTGACTGTTCTTCCGAAGAATGTGCTTAGATATAACATTCACTAAGAATGATGCTCTTTGTGATTTATGTCGAATGGATTCGACTCAATTTTTCTTTACTAAATTTTTCTTAATTAATTGTTAAAAAAGACCTGACTCTTAACCCAGATTCCTCCAACAAATTGTATGAGAGCAACTTGTCCTTGAGGAACATGTGTTACGTCTTCGAGAGCAAGATTCCTGAGTGAATAAATTTTTGCTTCAAAAACTTCACCCTTTGGATGAAGAATTTTTAGCTGATCAGTTGCAGATAATCCCTTTGGATTCTTAACCATAATGGCCAGATGAGAACTTTTCTCTGCTTCTAAAACTTCACCGATGTAGTTTGCATCTCTTCCTTGTAAACGTGAATTTTTGAGTTTAGGGAAGAGTACATCGGTCTTGTTGACGAGGTAAAACCCACGCATGAGATCCTGAGAATAATCAACTTTCAATTTTTCAAAATCTGTTAGTGAGAAGTTTTTTGCAAGAGCGGCAATTTCGGAAAGACGAGATGGTGTTTCCCATCGCTGATCAATCCTGAAATAAGAAAGTCCTAATGTATTAAGTTCTGCCGCGAAATCGACAAGACAAAACTCTTTGATGTGGAACATGAAAGTTCCGTGCTGGTTTTCAACAATCGGAAAACCTTTATGAGGTGACTCTTCACTTTCTCCGAGAGCTGCAATTTCTTCGTTCACAGAAAGTTTATCCGGAACAAGGGCCGAAAGAAGTGGTCTTGGAGTGTAGAAAAGAAGAATGCGGCCAAAACCAAGAAGTTCACAAGGAACGGAAAGTTTCTGAACATACTCTTCGATCGCTGTGCGTGAAAGTTCAATGGAAAGAATGATTCTTTCCATCTTCCCATTCGAGAGATCGATCCAACCCTGAAGAGCTTTCAGGTTATGGTTACCGTTTTCAGCAATAAACTGAACCGGAAGATTTGTTTGATCAATGGCCCAATTAAGAGCTCCCGGATCTTGTACGCGAAGAGCATCAGCAAATCCCACAAGGGCCTTGATATCATCAAGCTTTGATCTGAATACGTCTTCAGTCATGAGGACGTCCCATTCGAGAAGTACTCTCAGACCAAGTTCCTTAGCGCGTTTTGAAAAACTCTCCACTTCTGCATGAGAGAGCTTTCCGAAACGGGATAATGATTTTGGCTCGAGAATCACTTCTTCGAAACCCTGGTCTTTTAAGATATTCAGTTCATGAAGTGAACGCGCGTATGACGTAAGTTTCATGCTTTCACCTTCTGGCGAACTAAAAGCATGCTGCTCACATTTTCTACAAATGGAAGACGCACAAGTGTTGTCGGTTTCGTTCTCTGGATTGCCTTCATCTGAAGATCCATGATCTCGTTAGCCACAACTTTGATGGCCGGCCCCTTGAGAGGAAGAATCTCAAGTTCATCACCCTGATTGAAAGCATTTCTCACTTCAATCACGATTCCGAATTTCGGATTGGCATCAACAACTGTTCCCACCATCTGCCAGTCGCCGTCAGAAGCATTTTCTCTTTCGTTAAAAATGGAATCAGCGCCTGCTTTGTCGACGAGTGAGGCCTGCGTATAAGTACGGTGAGATACTTTTGAAAGTTCAGATTCCCATTCGAGAAGTTTGTCTGAAAGGAAGTGACCGTTTTCTGCAAAGAAGTTCAAAGCTTCAGAATAAACTTTCGACATTGTTCCTGCGTACAAATGAGATTTCATACGGCCTTCAATCTTCAATGAATCAATTCCCTCTTCGATAAAAGATGGAAGGACACGAAGACCTTCAAGGTCTTTAGAGCTCATGAAATAAGCTTTTTTCTTCTCAAGTGTATCAAGACCCTCAAGCGAATATTCAAAACGGCATGAGTGAGCACAGCCACCACGGTTTGAATCACGGCCTTGAGTGAAGTTAGAAATCACGCAGTGACCAGAGTAGGCCATGCACATCGAACCATGGATGAACATTTCGATTTCAATATCCGCTTCTCTTTTGATCTTTCCGGCCTCTTTCACCGAAACTTCGCGACCAAGAACAATTCTTGTTGCTCCGGCCTTTTTCCATAACTTTGCTGACTCAGCATTCAATGTCGAAGCTTGAGTCGAAATATGAATAGGAATATTTGAGAATTCACGGACACTCTTCACCACACCAAGATCAGAAACGATCACAGCATCTGTTCCGATCTCTTCAAGGTACTTCACAAACTCCGGAAGTTCGGCCAGATCCTTGTCGTGTAGAAATGAATTCAGAACGACATAAACTTGAGCGCCTCTTTCGTGAGCAAAGCTCATCCCCTCGCGAAGCTCATCCAGAGTAAAATTCTCAGCTGCTGTCCGGAGCCCGAATTTCTGCCCGCCAACGTACACAGCATTCGCTCCGTAAGAAACGGCGACTTTTAATTTATCGAGACTACCCGCCGGAGCGAGAATTTCTGGAAGTTTCCTTGTGGATTTCATATGGCCTGTTTACCAGAATTCAGACGTAAGTTAAACTTTTGATATGGAATAAGTTTTTAAAGGGATTTGGTTTGAAAAAAGTTCTCTCTGCCATTCTTCTGGCCCTCGTTGCAGTAGTTCTAACTGGCGGATTTTTCGTTTGGGAACGCTATAAGCAGAACCCTCAGCAAGTCGTACCGTTCCCCTATACCTTCGAGGAACAAGCTCCGGCGACTAAACTTGATGCCCCTATTCTCATCACGGGCGACCAGATGGGAGTGTATTTTTCTAAGTTCAGCACAGGTCTTGCGGCCACTATTTCGTCCAATCTGGCCAAGCCGATCAAAGTCCAGAGCCTGGCCAAAAACGGGCATGGGATTCACCGGACTCTCCATGAACTCAAAGGCCTCACTCAGTGGCCACAAATCCTCATTTTCCAGGGAGCTTCCCAGGAATTTTTCGAGAACAAATTCCATCTTTCTGAGATTAAAAAAATCCGCACAAATTTTGAGCGCTACTCTGACGACAGGATTGAAACGTTCCTGATTCTCTACCCGGAACTCTCGCGAATTGTGTATGAACCAATCAAATTTGTGAAACTGGGTTCAGAACCTGTTGAGGAAGAAGTCACAGAGGATCTCTATCTGAAGCGTCTTGAAACGGATCTTTTATTGTTTGAGCAGCAGCTAATCCAGCTCGTTCAACTCAGTAAGGATCGAAACACTCTCCTCATTCTTTCAACAACTCCGATCAATCTGGATCAGCCTCCAAAAAAGGTATGCGAGTTCACGACAACAACCGATATCGAAGCGGAAATCCTGGGTCTTCGTGACCTCCTTCGCGCCAACGATCCTAAGTCAGCCTACACAAAATCTTCCAAGCTTATCACTCAATATACCGGGAACGCTGAACTGCTCTACATTCACGGTCAAATCTCAAAACGACTCGGGATGCTGGATGAAGCAAAGAGTATTTTAAAAGAAGCTTCTGCCTATGACTGCAGTCCTTGGAGAGCGACAGAAGTTTATAATTCCATCATCAGAAAAGTCGCTAAACAGCACCAGATTCTCCTCTTTGATTTCGCCAAAGTCGTAGAAGATGACTTCGGCAAAAATACGACATTTTTTGATGAGGTTCATCCCCAGAATTTGTATTATGATAAGGGTATGGAGCAACTCGGTCTCGTGATTAAAAGCATCCTGAAGCTTTAAGAGGTTCATAATGGATTTGAATATCGTCTACAAACCAAATGATGTTATCTGCCGTCAGGGCGATCCCTCAAGTGACCTCTATTTTCTGAAAGAAGGCCGCCTCCTGATCTGTACAGTACAGGGAACTCAGGTGAAAGCGATTGCCCGAATCGAGCCAGGTGAATTTATCGGCGAACTTTCCTTCTTTGATGGAAAACCCCGCGCCACCCATATTGTAGCGATCGAAAGAAGTGTTGTGATTCAGATCCCGAAAGACGAAATCATGGATCACCTCCCGTTTTGGTTTATTGAAGTTGGAAAAAACCTCACCAAGAAAATCCGTCTTCTGGACGGCATTGTTCATAGCTCAAACTTCCGAAAAATTGGTTCCGAAGATCAGAAACCTCTCAGCATTGAAGAGCAGCGTTCGATCCTGACGGCCATAACTAAGTAACATTCTTCACTATTATGGCCACTCTGGCCCTCATCGGTAGACCTATGTCACTCATCGGTGCCACTTTATTTAGCAGTTAGTCACAGATGCGGCCTTTTAGGCGTATTACAGTTGGCACGGTACTCGCAATGTACTGGTTAGGTAGTGAAACTGGACAACACGGAGGTTGACCAATGAGAACACACATTTTGCTCGCGCTTACAGCACTTATCGTAACGGCTTGTGCCTCAAAAAGAGAGATCGCAAGCACTCAGGAAAACTACGATCAGAACGCTCAACATGCATCGAGAACAACTGGTGCTTCTGAAAGAGACTTTGGAAACTCGAGACAGTAAAAATTTAACCCTTCCGGGGAAAAACTATTTCTTAACCTGTGACTTTTATCTTATAGTGCAGGTTATAAAAAACAGGGTTTCTCCGGAGGGTTTTTGAATTGAAAAATTCATCACAACAATCAACAAGATTTCACAATCTAGATGCAGTCAAAGAATGGTCGATCGCAGACGCTGATGAGATTTATCAAATCAGTCGTTGGGGCGAAGGTTATTTTTCGGTAAACGATAAGGGTGACCTTTGTGTGAACCCTACGCAGACGAAAAATGGGCCCGTGATCAACATGATGGAAATCCTGGATGAGATGAAAGACAAGAACATCGCGTTCCCGGCAGTAATCCGTTTCCACGATATTCTTCGCTCACAAGTTGCCAACCTCAATAAGACATTCCGCTCTGTTATTGAAGAAGCTCGTTTCACGGGCTCATATCACGGCGTTTACCCAATCAAGGTAAACCAGATGCGTGAAGTGGTTGAAGAGATCGTCGATGCCGGCGCACCTTTTAACTATGGTCTTGAAGCAGGATCTAAGCCTGAGCTCATTGCAGCTCTTGCCATGAACACAAACCAGAACTCTCTTACAGTTGTGAACGGTTACAAAGACATGGATCTTTTGCGCCTGGCACTTCTTGGTAACCAGCTTAACCGTAAGGTGATTGTTGTTATCGAAAAATACACTGAGCTTTTAGACATCATGAAACTCTCGAATGAAATCGGAGTTGAGCCAATGATCGGTCTTCGCGCGAAAATCGCGACGAAATCATCTGGTAAATGGGCAAGCTCTGGTGGTGATTACGCTAAATTCGGTCTCACGATCACTGAGATCCTCCAGGCCGTGAAATACATGAAGTCGATTGGCAAAGAGCACTGCTTGAAACTCTTCCACTTCCACATCGGTTCACAGATTCCCGATCTTCGTACGATCAAAGACTCCATCAATGAAGGCGCACGCATTTATGCCAAGCTTTACAAAGAAGGCGCTAAGCTTGAGTACTTCGACGTAGGCGGTGGTGTTGGTGTTAACTACGACGGAACACGTTCTAACTCAGCTTCATCAATCAACTACACAACTCGCGATTATGTTGCTGACGTTGTTTATATCTTGAAACAAGTTTGTGACCTTGAAGACGTACCACATCCGAATATTGTTTCTGAATCAGGTCGCGCGATCACTGCTCACCACTCGTGTGTAGTAACAAACGTTTTCGGTTCAATGGAAATCGGCTCTGATGACTTCAACACTGATAAAGTGATCAACGAGAACATTCTTGTAACAAACATGAGAGAACTTTCTCAGGAACTTACTGATAAGAACTACCAGGACGTTTATAACGATGCGACGAAACTGAAAGAAGAATCTATTTCAGCATTCAAGTTCGGTATCCTTTCACTTGATGAAAGAGCAAAACTTGAAACGCTTTACTGGAGAATCTGTAAGAAGATCGTTCAGTACGCTTCTCTGGATGAATACGCTCCTGACGAAATTCTTCAACTGAAAAGCCAGATGGCCGCTCAGTACATGTGTAACTTCTCTATCTTCCAGTCTGCTCCTGATACATGGGCGATCGGCCAGATCCTCCCGGTTCTTCCGATCCATAAACTGAACCAGAAGCCGACTGAGCTTTGTACACTTGTGGACATCACATGTGACTCTGACGGAAAGCTTGATACATTCTTATCTGCTGACGGTCCGACAAACACTGTTCCGATGCACAAGCTGAATAATGGCGATGATTACTATATTGGTCTCTTCATGACTGGTGCTTACCAGGATATCATGGGTGATAACCATAACTGTTTCGGTCGTCTAAACGAAGTGCATATTTTCTGTGACGATGATGATCCGACTGACTTCTATATCGAAGAAGTGATCTATGGTAACAAAGCGGGCCAGGTTCTTTCTACTCTCCAGTACAACCCGGAGACGATGGCACAAACGATGAAGGCCTCAATTGATACACAAGTGAAGCGCGGGAAGATCAAGCCTCGTGAAGGTGTGAACCTTACTGACTTCTATGAGTCATGTCTTAAGTCGTACACTTACTTAAAAAAATAAGCTCAAAGGCCCTCTCATGAGGGCCTTTTTTTTTATAACTTTTTCGTTTTTTTGAAATACAGAAATAATTCTGCCGAAAGAAACAAAGTGAATGAAGAGTAATAAGTCCAGATAAGAAACACGAGAAGTGATCCTGCTGCTCCGTAAATGGAGCTACTCCCGACTCCCCTGAAATAGACGCCAAGAAGAACGTTACCGATGATGAAGAATATGGAAGAGAGGATCGCCATTCTCAAGGCATCTCTTTTCTTTGGTCTCTGAGAAGGGGTCACGTAATGAATGCCCCAAAACATAGCGACATAAACAAGGAAGTTAATAACAAACGCACCGACCTGATAAAGAAGTGCTTGTTCTTCACCACTGAAAAACCATCGAACAACTCCCGGAAGAGAACTTGAAATGATCATGAAAATACCAGCAACAAAAACGAACCCCATTGCTAAAAGTCTTTCTAGGAATAGTTCCAGATAGGATTTTTTAGGATTGTAGTTGTAGTAACCATAGATCACATCCATGGCATATCTCATCTGCAGGAAAACGAGCGAAGCAGTAAAAAGTAGAAAAACGATACCAATAATGCCGGAGATGGAACCAAAGTTCACACCCTGATTCACGTTCTCGAAAATGATTTTTACCATCGTGCCGAGTTCAGGCGAAAAATCCCCAGCGAGTTGTAAAATTTTTGTCTGGTAATCACCACCAATGATGGAAGCAACACCGAGAAGAATAAGAAGAAAAGGTGCGATGGCGAGGGCGGAATAATACGAGATGGATGAAGCGAGAAGGAAAAGATTATCGTCCCAGACTTTATTCGTGAGATCAATCAGCCTGGTTTTTAGACTTTTGCGAATCAGTTCCATTTGCGTTTTCCATACTTAAGTATTGCTCCTTATAGTTTACATAAGATTTGTAGTGATTGGAGATTCTTTCTATTTCTTCAGGCGTCAAAGGGCGTTCAACGACCGCAGGGCGGCCTTTAATCATGCTGCCAGGAGGAAATTTTTTGTTGGGCGTAACCATGGACCCTGCAGCAATAAGACAATTGTCCCCTATTTCTGCTCCATCCAGGATGATGGCACCCATACCAATGAGGCAGCCACTTCCGATTTTGCATCCATGAAGAATCACACTATGACCGAGAGATGTGTTTTCACCGATAGTAAGTGAATTCAGCTCTGTCACGTGAAGCATGCAGAGGTCCTGAATGTTCGTATTTTTTCCGATCTTGATGAAGTTCACATCGGCGCGAATGACAGTATTAAACCAGATATTCACGTGATCACCGAGGTCAGCGCGACCAATAATCTTGGCCCCGTCAGCAGCGTAAACTCTCTCGCCTAACTTTGGTTTGTGTTCAAAATAATTACTGTAAATCATACTGTACCTTTAAGAATAGCAATCACGTTAGTGTTCTGAGGAAAGAAGTGGGGCCCAAGAACCTGGATCTTCCCACCTTGTTTCATGACCTCTTCAGCAAGTTCGTTCAGAATATCGATACTCTGCTTTGTGATCTTTTTATGAATCAAAAATTCACCAGTCTCCGGATCATACTTGCCCCAGATTTTCTGCTCGGTCGGGAGAACGAGGTGAACGATTTTCCCCTGATACGCGGCCTGAATGATCGTCTGAAGATCACTGATAAAACGTTTTGATTTCATCATGCGCTTCAATCGATCTTTTAACTGCGAAGAATAGTAATCCATGATGACGTAACGGAAATTCTTACAGCGATGAAGAATCTCGACACAAGTCTTCTCGTAAAAATCTTCCTGAAGATGAGAAATCACTCCTGGAGAATCGTTGAAGTAACGAAGGAAAATCGTTTTCATCTCTTCAAGGCCCGTCACTATCACGGGAAGTGAATGATAGAGAATAAGATCCTTAAGCTTTTGAGCAATAGTCTGAAGTGCAAGAATCGTTTTATAAGGAATCATACCGAGATATTGAGGAGCATATAATCTTGCTGCATTTCCAGAAAAGTTCTTCGGAAGCTGGTCAAATTCATACTGCTGGATAATTTCAAGGTGCTGGAAATCTCCGCGATAGATCTTGATATCGTAGAGAGAAATATTCACCACCATGTATTCAGGATTCACAAAAAGTTCTTCCAAAAGAGGTCGAACGTGAAAGGTCTGACCGATGATACAATAGGGTTCAACTTTTTGATCTAAAGTTACATAACCCTGAAGATCTTCGGCGAAATAAAAACCGTGTGAATTATCCGGATGAAGTTTGAGAATTTTAATAATTTTTTCGCGATTTTTTTCCAGCACTTTTGCGAGGCCAAGTTTCTCCTGAATTTTTAGCTGAGAGAGCATATCTTCAAAGAAAATGGCGAATGAATTTTCATCTCTCAGAGGCTCCTGAAAGAAACTTAGGGAATCTGACTTTGGGTGGAAGAGCAACTGGTTGAGACTGACTGGTTTCACGTGTTTTGACTCTGCGTTATGTATCTACCAATTATAGCCGAGGACAATGTTTCATGATAGCGTTTTAACCTATGAAGAATGACCAAGTTGCCTTCGGTATTGATATTGGCGGTACAAATACTAAGATTGGCCTTTTCGATCACTCGGGAACTCTCATCAGTTTTCGCACAACGCCTACTCCTCACTCAACTGATCCCGGATTATTTATCGAGCAATTAGCTCAGGAATGTGACCACATTCTTGCGAGTGAATTAAAAATTCATATCGGTGATCCACGTGTTGTTGGTGTTGGTGCAGGTGCTCCGATGGCCAACTACTTCACTGGTCGTGTTGAACACGCACCAAATCTTGGTTGGACTAACGTTCCCCTTCGCGATCATTTCGAAAAATATTTTAAGGCACGCGCTGTTATAGAAAACGATGCGAATCTTGCAGCTGTTGGAGAAAAGAAATGGGGTGCAGGAAAAGATCTTACTGATTTCATTCTTATAACACTTGGGACTGGTGTCGGTGCTGGTCTGATCCTTGATGGAAAACTTTATCGCGGCCACAACGCTCTTGGTGCGGAAGGTGGCCACATGATTATCCCTCACGAAAAAAGACGTCTTTGTTCGTGTGGTGGCATGAATCACCTCGAAAGTTATCTTTCGGCCAAAGGTATCAAACAAACCATTCATGAGCTCACGGGTGAAGACTGGACGATTGAAAAACTTGGAAATGAATTCCGCGCAGGAAATCTTCGCGCGACTACTATCATCAACAAGATTGCTGAAGAGCTTGCCACTGGATTTGTCAGTATGGCGGTTCTCCTCGGTCCTCAGGCGTTTGTGATCGGTGGTGGTGTTTCTAAACTGGGAGAATCTTTTAACCAGGTTGTTCTCAAGAAAGTTGATGAACTTATCCACTTCTCGCTCAAGGGTAAAATCAAGATCGTCACTGCAAGTTTATCTTCTGACAAAGGCGCCATCTATGGTGGTGCTGCTCACATAATCGATGAGGTTTTTAGATAATGGAAATCCCTCAGGACTGGCATCTTGATCCGGAAAATAAAGAAACGAAAAAGCTTAACGAGATAGTTGCTTCTCATGCCCGCAAATTAGGCAAGGCCTTGATGACGGCAGAAACCAACGATGAAAAATACGCAGCAGTTTTTGCGTATTACCGGAAATTCTACACACTCACACTTTGTAAAAGCTGTGTCAGTGCCGGAATCAACCGCTCGCCAACCAGAGATATCATTCTCGACTTCCCATGGAAGGAACTAAAACAAAACAGGATATTTTGCTTAAAGATATGGGAAAAAATAAATCACTGACTCTTCCTTTTCCGCTTATCCTCGCTTCAACTTCAAAATACCGAGGCGCCCTTCTCTCTCAGCTAGGCTGGGAATTTGAAGCTGTTGCCCCAGGAGTTGATGAAGATAAAGTGAAAGCAAATGGAATGAATCCAGGTGAACTCGCTATTCTTCTTTCAAAGTTCAAGGCAGAAGCAGTCTTTGCAAGACGTTCTGATGCTTGTGTGATCGGCTCAGACCAGGTTTGCACGATGGATGGAAAAATCTTTTCTAAGCCAGGCACTGTTGAGAAAGCAACTGAGCAGATCTCACTTATGCAAGGGAAGAAACATGAACTCCTGACTGCAGTGACAGTCATCTCACCAAAAGGTATTGAGAGTTTTCTTAATCGCACAGTACTTCATATGCGCCCTTTAACTCTTTCTCAGATTCATTCTTACGTAAATGATGATCTTCCTCTCGACTGCGCCGGAAGTTATAAACTAGAATCAAAAGGCATTAAATTGTTCAGTCAGATTGAAATGAGCGATCAGACGGCCATCATTGGTCTTCCGTTGATTGAACTGACGTCAACATTAATTAAATTGGGATATCCGCTGTGAGATATATTTCATTACTCCTTCTTTTTATTGCTATCAGCTGTTCTCAAGCAAAAATCAAACGCACTGACAAGATTTCGATCCTTCAGGGTATCACGAATACCAAAGAAGTTGAGTTCAGCGTTGTGGCCCAAAAGAACCGTGTTTTGCGTTTTGAATTAAGAAGTGCTGAAGGAGAAGTTTTAGCACCGGACGAAACAAAGATCGTTTCACGTGACTATAATGACTTTGTTGTTCATAAAGTTGTCTTTGTTCGGGATCAGCAGAAAGATTTCAATTTGTATGTTTATCAAAATGAAAAAATTGTTGATCAGCGTCTGATCGGTAAAGGCCAGAAAGAACAATCCAAACTTCGCCTGGCAGTCGCTTCCTGCATGAGCGACAATTACTCGAAACACTATAAGATCTGGGAAACCCTTGCGGCCAAGAATCCTGAATATCTTCTCATGATCGGTGACAACGTCTACGCTGATGAAGCGAGCATGACAACTAGTCAGGCCACTAATCCGGAAATCTTGTGGCAGAGATATGTGGATGCAAGACTCTCCCTCCCCGTTTTCTTCATGGAGAAACTTATTCCGGTTCACGCGATATGGGATGATAATGATTTTGGCGGTAACAACGTAAATGAATCCTATCCTTATAAGGTTGAAAGCAAAGACATCTTTGATGCCTTCTTCGCTCAGGACATGAGTGATGATGACTGGACGAAAGGCTTTGGCGTCGGAGGATTACTTTCTCTCGGTGACTTTAACCTGTATTTCCTAGATGCCCGCTATTTCCGCTCCGTCTATAAAGAAGGGAGTCATCTGGGCCTTGATCAGTCTGCCTGGTTCTTCTCTAAAATCCGCGAAGAGGCCACACCAAGCTTAGTCATCAAAGGCGATCAGTTCTTTGGTGGTTATCATAAGTATGAATCGTTTGAAGGAGATCATCCGGAGAGCTTCAATCAGTTTGTTGGGGAACTTCGTCAGATCAATACGCCGTTTATTTTCATGTCCGGTGATCGTCACATGAGTGAGATCATGCAGTTTCCAAGAAGCTTATTCACTAAGCCAAGCTTTGAAATTACTTCAAGTCCTATCCACGGTAAAACGTTTGAGTCAGCTGATAAGAACCCGTGGCGAGTTGTGGCAGAAAAAGGTCACGTGAACTTCACGATGGTCGATAACATCGCCAAGGATGATCATTGGTTTCTGGATGTAGAATCCATCGGTGAAAATGGAGAGGTTTATTACAAACGCGAACTCGCAGTCTTTATCAAAGACCTTAAAAATAACCTGAATGAAATCAGAAAGCGCCGCTCTGAGAAGCGACGCTATAAGAAGAACCGTTCGAGACGGGGTCGTAGACGTTAGTCGTTTGGAAGTTTCTTTTTCTTGTTAAGTACTTTATCCAGGTTTCTCACATACGCCTTCGAGACTTTACCGAAGAGACCATCCTCTTCAGAGCCTTCGTAGTCACGTTTATTTTTCTCATAAGCAGACATTAGTTTTTCTTTTTCAGCATCTGAAAGACCAGTTCCGTCTTTTCCTGCGCCATCACCGGCACCTGCAGCATTGGCCCCGATACCATTTCCGATGTCTGAACCTGACCCTGATCCTGATCCAGAATCAATGCCTGCTAGAACATCTGTACCATTACCTGCAGTTCCATCACCCACTTTAGTCCCGCTCACACCAGTTCCAGTTCCAATTTCACCTTCACCAGCTCCTGCACCTTTGAGATCACCACCAAGGCCCGCTTTACCGGCATTCATGGCATCTAAACCAAAACCTGATCCACGAGAACCAGATCCTGAACCTGAAGTTGAGGCCCCGGCCGTGAATGCTTTTTTGTTCATGCTATTAATAATGTCTTTAACTGCTTTTTCTTTTTTCGCTACATTCACTCCGGCAGAAGCGGCCTTAGAGTTAGCTTTCGAAAGAGCATCTTTACGAGCTGAAAGGAAGGCCTGTTCAGCAGAACCAACACTTGCTTTACCAGATGTCAGTGATCCTCCACCGATACCATCAAGATTGGAAACGTCACTTAATTTTTTGAGTGAAGCACCAGTGAGGTCAAAGGAATATTTAGCACGAGTAAGAGGAGATAGTTTCAGAGCAGCAAGTTTAGCTGCTGCAGTCCCTTTAGGAATTGATGAAAGTGTACCGCCAGCACCACTTCCGCTTGTTGTACCAGTGTTACTAGTAGAACCACCTTCATTGATACCACCGTCGTCAGTTACAAGGATTCCGCTGTCGATAATCCCTCCAACAACTTTTTCAATACATGTGTTCTGTTTATTTCTGTGATCAATGACGGTTTCGTAATATTTTGAAATGTTCTGCATATCCACTTCCATCTTCGCAAGAAGACGTCTGCGGTATGAAGATGCACTTTCAAAGTAACCTGAATAAGAATCTTTTGATGAGTGTCCGTAAGCAAGAAATTGCGCGAATGTTTCATCGAGTGTGTCTTCCAGGAATTTTT
>JBEIQF010000306.1:0-4063 GCA_040376635.1 Halobacteriovoraceae bacterium | reverse complement strand
TTGTGTATTAGTTAAAAAATGGCATCAAACCAAGGCTTCTTAGCTCTTTCATCACCAGTGTCAGATACCCAAAGGTGTTTTACTTCAAGATAAGATTTCAATCCTTCTTCACCCATCTCGCGGCCAATACCAGATTGCTTATAACCACCGAAAGGCATTCCTGGATTCAAAAGGTGATACTCATTAATCCAAACCATTCCTGTCTCAAGTTGTTTTGCCACAATCTTCGCGTGCTCAACATCCTTAGACCAAACAGCTCCTGCCAATCCGTAGATTGATTTGTTAGCAAGTTTGATAGCTTCTTCTTCAGTCTTGAACGGTGTGATAGCAAGAACTGGTCCAAAGATCTCTTCATTGAAAATCGTATGATCAGGGCCAACTTCAAAAAGAGTAGGCTTGATGTAATAGCCTTTATCAAGATCGCCCCCAGTAGCACGTTCACCACCAGCAAGAAGTTTTGCGCCTTCTTTCTTGGATATATTGATGTAGTTCATGATTGTATCGAATTGCTTTTTACTAACAACAGGACCGTATCCCGTCGCCGGATCAGTAGGAACGCCAACCTTTACCTCAGCGATACGCTTAACGAGAGCATCCTTGAATGCTGGATAAACTTTCTCATCAACCAAGAGGCGAGTACCCGAAGTACAAGCTTGTCCTGAATGATAAAGGAAAGCATACAAAGCACCATCAACTGCAATTGATAGATCAGCATCAGCAAGAATGATGTTCGCTGATTTGCCACCTAGCTCAAGAGAGATATTCTGAAGTTTTTTTCCTGCAGTTTCCATGATCTTTCTGCCAACACCAGTTGAACCAGTGAAGGCAACTTTACGAACTTTTGAGTTTTGAAGAAGGTATTCTCCTTCTTTTGCTCCACCAGTGATGATGTTAACAACACCTTTAGGGAGTCCACTTTCATTAAGAATTTCTGCAAGGATTGAAGCAGTCACAGGTGTTTCCTGAGCTGATTTCATGACTGTTGTACAACCTGAAGCGATGACCGGACCAATTTTCCATGCTGCCATCACAAGAGGGAAGTTCCATGGAATGATCTGGGCACATACACCCACAGGTTCATAAACTTTATAGTTATGAGAGAAACCGGGGCGTGAAGCATTTTCGTCTTTCACTTCAAACTGGAACTTACGAAGCTGGCCCGCAAGAACCTTGAAGTAAGAAGCTGCACTCATCACATCTGTCTTGGCTTTTCTAAGACATGAGCCAGAATCAGAAATTTCAAGAGTTGTGATTTCATCGCGACGAGCTTTTAGTTTTTCAGCGATCGCTTCAAGAATATCAGCTCTCTTATTCTGATCCATGCCACGCCATTCAGCAGAGTAAAAAGCGGCTTCCGCTGCGTCTACTGCCTGATCAATGTCTTTCTCAGAAGGAAGATAAACTTTAGCAACGGTTTCACCGTTCGCAGGATTTTCAGAGTTAAAACTCTTTTCAGATGTTCTGAATTCCCCATTGATAAATAACTTAATTTCTTTCACGTGAGTTCCTTAAATATCTGTGAGCCTAACTGTGATAATTGTATTCGGCTGACCTTCTTTGCCTTTAGCATAGACGTCTCTGGATTCTCCGACCTTGAGTGCCTCTTCTTCACCTTCAGTGACAAGAGTCAAAGATGTCCCTCTCTTTTCCTGAACTTTATAAACCAGAGTCTGTGATTTATCTTTTTCGGTTCTGACTTTAAGAGTGAGGATGAATGTTCCCATAGGGAAGGAGTATTCCTTTCCATGATCAAACTTATTGTTGATCTTCCATGTGTCGCCATCAACTGCGAATGATCCATCCACTTTCCAGCAAGCAAATGCATTTAATGATAAGAGAAGGAGTGAACCGAGAAATAATTTTTTTAGCATCTTTCCACCGATAGGGCGATGCCCTGACCAACACCAATACACATTGTCGCAAGACCCTTCTTGAGAGAAGCATCTTTATTCATCTGATGAATCATGGTCGTAAGAATACGAGTTCCCGATGCACCCAATGGGTGACCGATAGCAATTGAGCCACCATTCTTGTTAATTTTAGAAACATCGAGTTCCAGTTCCTTGATACAACCGAGGGCCTGAGCAGCGAATGCCTCATTGAGTTCAATGATATCGAAGTCTGAAATTTTATGGTTAAAGCGATCGCATAGTTTTTTTACTGCTCCAACTGGTCCAAGTCCCATGACGTTCGGATGAAGTCCATGAGTAGCCGCACCTGTGATTCTCGCAAATGGCTTCAGGTTGTGGCGTTTCATAAATTCTTCAGAACATACAACAACCATACTCGCTCCATCATTGATGGATGAGCTGTTACCCGCCGTTACTGTTCCGTCTTTTTTAAAGGCAGGCTTCAATTTCGCAAGTTTTTCGAGCGATGTATCTGCGCGAGGACCTTCGTCTGAATCGACAACAACTGTGCCTTTTTTATTTTCAATCGTGATAGGAACGATCTCATCTTTAAATTTGCCTGCAGCTTGAGCAGCTACAGCTTTCTGATGGGAATTGAGAGCGAATTTATCCTGCTCTTCACGAGAGATGCTATGAACTTTCTGAACTTCTTCAGCAGTTTCTCCCATTCCAAGAAGAGGGAAGATCGCTGCCATTTTGGGATTTTCAAAACGCCAGCCAATTGCTGTGTCCCACATCTTCTGAGCACGATCGAAAGCGGAATTTCCTTTCGACATGACATAAGGAGCTCGTGACATACTTTCGCCACCACCAGCGATAAAGCAATCACCAAGGCCAGCAGAGATTCTTGCATGAGCATCAATCACAGCATCAAGTGATGAACCACAAAGACGATTGATAGTTGTTCCAGGAACTTCATAAGGAAAGCCAGCAAGAAGCAAGCTCATGCGCGCGAGATTTCTGTTATCTTCACCGGCCTGGTTAGCACAACCGATAATTGTGTCGCTGATTTCTTTTAAATCATGCTTTGCTGTTTTTGCATAATCTTTGAAAAGTTCTGCGAGTAAATCATCCACTCGTACTGAAGAAAGTGAGCCACCAAATGAGCCGATAGGAGAACGTTTCGCATAGACGATATATGAATCTTTGATCATGAAATTATTTCCTTTACGTGTGAGTGGCCCATCCTATCAGGAAATCAATGAATTGAGAAAAGCAAAGGCCGTTTTGCTGCGGGTAGAAAGAGGTGCCAAATAGCCACTTTTTTACATGTCATTTCTTATAAAAAATTGCTACGTTTCGCCGCAATTTCAGCAATGTAGGGTAGTTGCGCACAATTCCTTAAAGATGAACCTTCGTTAATCCAATACCCGACAATTTCGCCTTCCCAAAAATTCAGTTCTGAACTAAAACTACCCATCCTGAAATGACAAGTAACTTATACCAAGGACCCATATGAAGAAGAATTTGATGTTAGCGGTATTGGCGATTGCCGGTTCTGCTCACGCTTATGAAGCAAAAGTGATGAAAGGCGAGCTTGCTGCAAACCTTGATTCTCTTCTTTCAAAAGCATCTACAGAAACTGGTGTGAACTTTGATCGCAAGAATTTCATGCTGATTGAATCTCGCAACCTTGCGACAAGTAAGTATCAGTTTTATGTTCAGACGAACTCAATGATCCCGGTTGCGAAAACTGCAATCCGTATCTACTCTGATCTGAAAACAGGCGAGCTAATTTATGCTCAAATGAATCTTGATGAAAAAGCAAAAGCTGAGGAAGCTGAACTAAGAGCAAAATATGCAAAAGCTCGCTTCTCTCCTGGTGCTATCAAGTCAAAGAAACTAGCGAACGCAATTTCTGAAATCGTATCAAGCGAAGTTTCTGCTCACTCAACTGATGCTCGTATCATCAGCATGAAGTCGAAAGATCAGTGGGAAAATGGCGATCTCGTTAGAGTTGTTGAAGTCCGCGCTCGTCGTGGTGTTCACACTGTTAAAGTTTCCCTTCTTAAAAACAGAATTATTAGTTCTGACTACTCTGAGTTCCCACAGGCAGAAAGAGTGACTCTTAAAGCAAACATCTTCCCGATCTACGAAGAAGTAGAAGGCACAGGAGAAATCCTTCCTTACGAAGTGAAAGAGCTTCGTTATGT
>JBEIQF010000267.1:0-4774 GCA_040376635.1 Halobacteriovoraceae bacterium | reverse complement strand
TACCAATTTCTTCCACCGTGCTCACATGGATGACACAAAGGCCGGAGCTGAAATGAAATATGAGAATGATCCGCAAGAAGTAGCGCGACAGGGCTTCAATGCTCTCATGAATGGAAAGGATGATGTCTTTGCAGCAAGCTTATTGACAAAGATGCAGGGACGCGCCCTAAAATATCTTCCGGAGAAATTCAAAGCTAAGTTTCACAGAAAGTGGTCTGAGCCGGGCTCGGCAGAACAATAAAGAAAGAGCCCCGATTGGCCGCCACGCGGTCGGGGCTGTATTCTATTCAATCAACAACTGATACCCTTCTCCCGTGACGGATTTTATCTGCAGGGTTTCGCCTGATACTTCCTTCAATTTCCTTTTCAAGTTTTTAATGTGATGAAAAATTGTCGTATTAAAAAAATGTCCCTGGGCCTCAAGATCCATGCGCATTTTTTCTTTTGAGACAATCTTGCCCGTTTTTCTCGCCAGAGAAACAAGAATAGCGACTTCCATCTTTCCTAAACTCACCATCCTGTCCTTGATCATGACAATGGACTTCGCAGCATCGATGGTCATGTGTCCAAGATTCAGAAAATTCTCCATTGGTGGTCTCTTTCGTCGGAACATCTCGTTCATTCGCATTTTCAATTCAGGAAACTCAAAAGGCTTACTGATATAATCAATTCCTTCGAATCTTAAAGAGGGATTTCCCATTACTAGAATAGGCGTATGAAAACCTTTCTCCCGAATCAGCGGGCAGATATCCGAAAAATTCTCATCCACGAGAATGGCATTAAACGAATCATTGTTTAGTGATGACGTTACTTCACTCATCAGCCCAACCGGCACGACCGTGAGACCGTTAATGGTCAAGGTAACAAATAGCATTCTCTCCAGAGCGCTATCATTCGTGACGAGCAATACTTTGATCATAAACTTCTCCTTTCTTTCCTTTGGTGTGTGGAACTTCACTTTGCCACAAACCAAAATACTCCTAAAGAGAGGTAGACACTTCCTCAACAATGCTTCCATCATTTTTCAAGAATTTGATTGAACATAAGGGGCACGATAAATCGCACCCCTTAATAGTTAGAAGAGATTAACTCTAAAATCTTTAACATCAGAAACGACAAGGTCTTTCAGAATATTTGTGCATTCATTTATCGCCGATTGAAGGTCGGTGGAGAAACCTGAAAGTTTATTTTCAAATTTTTCTTCAACAAATGATCTTTCAGCATCAGAAACTGGTAATGATGCTCCTGTGATGACCCCAAGACCTGCCCCCAATGCCATGAAGGTCATCGGTTCAAGTTCATGAACTTTGTCCTTTCCAGCACTCATCAGACCTGAAACTTTGTCTGACACTCTATTTTTCAAAGATCCTACATCGGGAGTTGCCGGGAGAGCATTTCCAAACTCATCAGACATGCCGGTTTTCAAAGTGGAGACTTTTTCAGACACTTCTAATTTAACATCACTCATTTTATCCTGTGCTGCTGCAACTTTGTATTCTACGTTTGCTTTAACTTCATCTATCTTGTCACGGAGTTCGTTAACCTTATCCATGGCAAGTTCTTTGGCCGTCGGATGCATCTTCATTTTATTGGTCACTTCTGTGACTTTATTCTTTGAAATTGTCTCGAAACTTTGGTGAGCCTCGTCTTCCATCAAAAGAATTGTTCCCAGTGAAAGGAAAGCTGTACCGACCGGATTTCTTTTCAGGTGATCAAATGTAGCTGCCGGACTTCTTTTATGCGGATAGAAAATGACGTCATCAATTAATTGACCTGGGGACATACGATTTTGAAGTTCGTCGATATCCTTACGCACATTACGTATCTCGTGACGAACTTCTCTTTGTAGTTCATCTGAAGATTTAGTGTTTTGTGATTTCATTTACTTTCTCCTGAAGCGAGTGACGGATTTCGCCAAATGCTTCTATCGATTTAACTGGTTTCAGATCATTGGCATTAAGTTTCTTTTTAGCTCCAGCAAACATAATTCCACCTATGATGAGAAATGCTGCTGTAACAATCACAGCGGCCAACCAGAGAGGTGCCACCAGATCCAGACAAATAATGGCCGTTGCTGCCAGGCAGAGAGCACCAACAAACAAAAGGACACCTGATACAACTAACCCACCTGTTGCCGCTTTAATCTGAATGGTTTTTTCGTTTAACTCTGCTCTGATCAGTTCGCCTTCTTTTGATAAGAGACGGCTTACGTCTGTGTAGAAATTCTGAACCATATCTTTTACTGATTCACGTTGAAATGTTTTGTCGACTGATCCTCCACCGTTAATGTAGGGATCAATACTATTTGGCATATTCGAATCCATAAAAACTCCTTTTAATGAACAATACCTTTTCTTGCAATATGACGACCCAATCTTCCAAAGAAAATACCAGCGATGTATGAAGTGCTGAACATTACGCTCGGTCTTTGCTCGGCTTGTTCAGATAAGAAAGAAGTAAGTGCATTAACATCTTTTGACTCAAGTTTCTGACAGGCCTGATTTAATCCATCAGCTGCCTGTTGGAAAAACTGTGCGACATATTGTTCAGCTTCACTTGATCCTTCACGACTCAATGATTCTTTACCACCTTCGAGTCCTTTTGCGAGGGCCGTCAGGTAGGGAGTAAACTCGTCCTGATACTTATAAACAACATCAATGAGTGGTCGATACGCTTTGATTCCGTATTCTTTTAATTTTGTAACTGATATGGGACTCTTTGCCCCTGTATCCATCTCTGTATTTATATTTTCATCATTCATATCCATGGGTGCCTCCTCCTATTCGAGATGCATCTTGAGCAGCAAAACTCATACCATTGAATAGAGTGCAATTAGAGTCAGTTAAAATTAAGACATGCTTAGGAATGAAAATGTTACGATTTCAACATGGAACTGTTCATGTTCATCTTATATGCAATATCAGTCCTTGCCCTTTATCTGAGCATTCAATCGGACGATAGCGATTATGACCGGGAAGATTCAGGAGAATTTAATCTGATTGATTCTATTTAGCTTTTTTCCTCAAAGTGAAATTACCTTTCAGATTTTTCATTTGATAAAGACTTCCTTCAATGGGAGACGTCCTCAGATCAAAAACAATCATCATTGGTGCTCTGGTAATGAAAATAAAATTCTCATCCCCGGGTACACTTCTAAAGGTCTCAGATGTTTTTTCATAAAGATTTAAACTCGTATTGTCATAAACGTCTTTGACTTCAAATTTTGTCATGCTGTTTTCAGGATCCTGATTCACCTGCATAAGAACATTTTCAAGAAGACCTGTTCGCGATTCAAGGATTTTCATTTTCCCGTTATATGTACCTGATAATTTCTTTACTCTTGAGTCATTGCCATCGAGATAAGTCACAGTATCCAGCATGGATTTATAATCAACCATCGTGAGAGTTCCCGTCTTTAATCTTTCTGCAATGGTAGTTTCTTTTCTTGGTTTGCGGATTTTTGGAATAATCACTTCTTTAGGCACTTCCACATAGACTTTCTTTTCTGGTTGAATACTAACGGTAACATTCAGAGGTTTGTTCTCGGGTGCCTTCAATTCAAGTTGTGACAGAAACAAAAGCATCATTTTTGAATACATCTCATCTGCTGCCTTAAGCTTTTCTTCAGCATTATCGGCCTCTGCATAATTCTTGGCCTCAGATTTAAGGAAACGCTCAAACAAGGAAAGAAGTTCATCTGAAGGTTTGATGTCTACAGGATGTAGCACGTTATAAGTGAAGTATCCGAGAGTGAAAGCAGTTAGAAAAACAGCGAAGTATTTCATCCGATACCTATTGTTAAGAGTCTGTTAAGGGCAATTACCTTTTTACAATCGCATTGAGAGAAATGGGTTTTGAAATTACAACTGCCTTACCAACAGACAGAATGTCTTTCGCGCTATTAACCCCACTGCTCTCAACCCCAGAATTAACCCCCCTCCTTCACGTTGGGCCCTGAAAAGGGCCCAATTCTTTTAGCCCAGAGCTTGCTTAAGATCGGTAATGAGATCGGCAGGATCTTCAAGACCAACGCTGAGTCTGAGGGTGTGGGTATTGATGCCTACACCTGCCCTGTCGTCAGGATTCAGATCAAGCCCGAAGAAAGTCTGAGTGGGAGCAATAATTGTTTCTGCTGAGCCAAGGCTTGCAGCTAGCTGAATGAGCTTTAGTTTATGACAAAACTTATCAGCAGAAAGAGCTACGTTAGCATCAATTTCAAAAGCAACGACAGCTCCCATGTCTTTCATCTGTTTTTTTGCCAGCTCATGATTGGCATGACTTTCAAGACCAGGATAACGAACAGTTTTGATTTTTGGATGTGTTGTTAGAAACTTCGCCACTTCAAAGGCACTCTTTGTTTGACGTTCATAACGTAACATATAAGTCTTGAGTCCACGCTCAATCAGGTAAGAGGCCTGTGGGTCAAGAGTTGCGCCTATGTAAATACTCATTTCACGGATTGTTTTGATAATATCTTTTCTTCCGGCCACGCATCCTGCAATGACATCACCATGACCGTTACCAAATTTGGTCAAACTGTGAATCATAATATCAATATCAAAGTCTGTGTGTTGGTGAAGACCCGCAAAAGTTCCGTCCATGCTGACGAGAATTTTATGTTTTCTGGCGATGCGGATAATTTCATTGATGTCAGCGATATCAAGATTAGGATTTGTAGGACTTTCAAAGTGAATGAGTTTTGTCTTCCCTGCTATGATTGATTTTTCCAGGTCATCCATTTTAGAGAGAGAAATAATCGTGTTGGAAATATTGT
>JBEIQF010000016.1:0-19159 GCA_040376635.1 Halobacteriovoraceae bacterium | reverse complement strand
TTAGCTCCACCAGCGGCCATGTTACCGCCATCGGCTTCAACAGCGATGAATTCAAGACCCATTCTGCGGAAACTATTTGAGTAAGCATTGAACATATCATCGTAGAAAACATCAAGAGACGGTTTATCCATATGGAATGAATAAGCATCTTTCATGATAAATTCACGAGCACGCATAAGACCGAAACGCGGACGAATCTCATCACGGAATTTTGTATTGATGTGGTAAAGACAAACCGGAAGTTGCTTGTATGAATTCACTGTGCGACGGAAGAGATCCGTTACCGTTTCTTCGTTTGTTGGAGAAACACAAAGCTCTCTATCTGCGCGATCTTTAATCTTCAGCATCTGGCCGCCCATAGCGTCCCAACGACCTGATTCCTGCCAGAGTTCAGCGGGTGTAATGACCGGCATGAGAACTTCAAAACAGTTGATCTTATCGAGCTCTTCACGAACGATGTTTTCAACTTTTTTGTAAGCTTTGAAGGCCATCGGTTGAAGAGTATAAAGACCCGGACCAGTTTTATAAATCAGACCAGCACGCATCATGAGTTGTTGCGAAACAACTTCAGCATCATTCGGAGTTTCTTTTAGAGTTTGCCAGTAGCCTTGAGACAGTCGCATTGAGTTCCTTATTCGAATAAACTTGTAGAGTAATAATCCTGGCCTTCAACATAAACGCTAAGTTCGCATTCATCGAGAGCGGCACCAACAACAACACCTGTAGCTTCAACTGTTACAAGTTCCACGTCAGCTTTAATAGCAGGACCAGGGCAATTGTTGTGTCTGAAAATAAATGCAGTCAGAGGAAAACCAATGGGAAGCGGCATGATTTCTTTTAAAGTGAACGATTCACCTTTTGAGAAATCAAGAATTGAACCACTACGCTCGCCCGTCTGAGGAAGCTGAAAATTTTGTGTAAGTTTATAATTCGTACCTTCTTCAAGATCGGCCCATTCGCCGGCAAAAAGGTTGAATGAAAGTAACATTCCGATTAAAAATAAACGCATAACCACTCCTTGGAATTACCTATGGTACTCCAAAGGAGTTGATTATGAAATTACAAGGCGACAGAAGCACTGCTTCATACTTAAAATACTTTCCAATGACGACATTACGTAAAGCTACCATTCAGGACATCCCGGAACTTAACACCCTTGTGAACATGGCGTATCGCGGAGAAATCTCAAAAGTTGGCTGGACCACTGAGGCCCACTTGATTGAGGGGACGCGGACAGAACCATCAGCTCTGAAAGAGATGATGGATGTGGGGCACTTTGAACTCGCATTTGATGATCAGGAAATGATCGGCTGTGTTTACGTGAAAAAAGAAGCTGCTGACATCCTCTACATTGGCATGCTGACGGTGAAACCAAATGCTCAAAGCCGCGGCTTAGGCAAACAACTCATGAAACGTGCTGAAGATTTAGGCCGTGAATGGGGAATGAAATCGACTCGCATGACTGTTATCAGCGAGAGACCTGAACTCATTTCGTATTATGAAAGAATGGGCTTTAAGTGGAATGGAAAAACAGAACCATTTCCCGAAGGTGATCCGAGAAATGGTAAGCCTCTGAAGAAGCTTACCTTTCTGGAATATGTCAAAAATCTTAGTGAGTAACTGAAATGAATTGAGGAAGTTTGTGAGCTTCACGAACTTCAGCTTTGAGAGCAGAAGCAGATACGATTTCATAAGCAGATGGAGTTTCAAGAAGCTTTCTGCAAAGAAGATTGTGAAGGTTGTGACCTGATTTATAAGTCGTGATTTTACCCGCGATCTCATAACCAAGAAGACTTACGTCACCGATCGTATCAAGGATCTTGTGGCGAACGAATTCGTTGTTAAAACGGAGACCTTCAGGGTTCATCACTTTGTAATCATCAAGAACAATAGCATTGTCGAGCGATCCACCCTTAATAAGGCCTTTACGCTTCAACATATCTACGTCACGAGCGAAACCGAAAGTGCGGGCACGTGCGATATCGTGAATGAATGTTTCACATGAAAACTCGAAGTCAAAACGCTGAGTCTTGATGATCGGGTGAGCGAAAACGATCGTTGAATCAATAACAAGATTCTGAGAAGGCTCAAACTGGGCCCACTTTCCATCTTTCTCAACACGAACTGTATCCAGGATAACGAGGAACTTTTTCGATTTATTGAGATTCTTGATTCCTGTTTCCTTAAGAAGGAACACGAATGAAGCGCCAGAACCATCCATAATTGGAACTTCAGGACCATCGATCTCAATAAGACAATTATTGATACCAAGTCCGTAAAGCGTACCAAGAAGGTGTTCTACCGTATGGATTGCCTCAGCACCTTGGCCAAGAGTTGTAGCGTTTTCAGTTGTACCAACAGTAAGGGCATTGGCCTTCATTGGTTTTGAATCTGCGATATCAGTACGAATAAACTGGATCCCGAAATCTGCATCAGCAGGGATCAGCTTCATTGTTACTTTCTTACCTGAGTGAAGCCCGATCCCGGTTACTTTCACATCTTTCGCAAGGGTCCGTTGATATATCATGTCTAACCTTATAAAAAGTCGAACTAAGTCGTTCAATTATAAACTAATTTTGTGAGTTTGTTGTATAGAAAATTGTGCTGTATGTACAGGAGTTGACAAGGATAGTCAACGACTTAAGAAATGTGTGACATCGCACTTTCGGACAGAACCCGGCCTCGCGGAGTTCTCAAGATAAGTCCCTGCTTTAACAAGTAAGGTTCATAGACTTCTTCGATCGTCTGTTTATCTTCTCCGAGTGTCGCAGAAAGGGCATCAATTCCGACAGGGCCGCCCTGATAGTAATTTTTCATCACAGTCAGGATTTTTCTGTCCATCGAATCGAGACCTAGATCATCAATATCGAGTAGAGAGAGGGCCGCTTTTACTTCAGCGGTATCGACTTCTGGCTTCTTGTTCACGAGAGCAAAGTCGCGCACGCGACGGAGAATTCGGTTCGCGATTCGAGGAGTTCCACGAGAGCGTTTTGCGATCTGCATTTTGGCTTCTGTTGAAAGCTGTATGCCCATTTTCTTAGCGTTATTCAGGATGATAATCGCAATCATTTCTGGCTCGTAATAATCAAAATTCAAATGCGCCGTGAAACGATCTCGAAGGGGATTTGATAAAAGTCCAGAGCGTGTCGTAGCTCCGATCAGAGTGAATTGCGAGAGATCAATTTGCATTGTGCGAGCTGAAGCACCCTGACCAATCAGAATATCGAGACGAAAATCTTCCATCGCTGAATAAAGAATTTCCTCCACCGTAATATGCATACGGTGAATCTCATCGATAAAAAGTACATCGCGCGGTTTTAAATTTGTAAGAACAGCTGCGAGGTCGCCCTTCTTCTCAATCGCAGGACCTGAAACAACATGAAGTTCAGTGCCAAGACCTTTAGCAATCAACATCGCGAGAGAAGTTTTACCAAGTCCCGGAGGACCTGAGAGAAGAACGTGATCCATAGCAGTCTTACGAACAAGCGCAGATTTCACCATGAGATCAATATTGTCGACAACCTTCGATTGACCAATGAATTCAGAAAAATTCTGCGGACGAAGCTGGGCTTCCTGCTCTCTTTCAGAGCGAGTTGGTTCCTGATTCACTAATCTATCGGCCATAAATTACCTGAGTTCCTTCAAAATCACTTTCACAAGTTCTTCTGGCTTAGTAAGAATACCTTCCTGTAAATGACGCTGAATCATGGGAAGAACATCCTGGTCCTTAAATCCCAATCCCTGACAAGCGGCGAGAGTTTCTTTTACAAGAAAAGCATCCACTTTATTGTCTGATTTAGATTTAACACCTTCTTTGATTGGCTTTTCTTTTACAGCAAAACCAATTTCAAGTTTTGAGACTTTATCCTTGAGGGAAAGAACAATTTGCTCAGCACTTTTCTTACCAACACCAGGGGCAGATTTTAGAATATCCACATTTTCCAGGGTGATGGCAGAAATAATCTGGTTCACACCAAGATGAGAAACCAATGCGTAGGCAGACTTCGGTCCAATTCCGTTTACATCAAGGAGCATTTCAAAAAACTTTTTCTCTTCAGCAGATTCAAAGCCATAAAGATCCTGTGATTGCTCACGAATGATATGAGAGATGAATAAAGCTGTATCACGGTTTGGAACCAGAGGAGTTGAAGTATGCACCTCATAACCAACACCAGAATTTGTAAGGATGACTGACTTTTGTGAGTCAGAATAAACAACTGTTCCTGAAACATATCCGATCATAAAACTGGTTCCTTAATCTTATGAGAGAGAGCATTGGCGAGACCATTGCCCATCTTTTTTGTTTTTTTAGCTTTCGGAATATCAACCTGAACTGCTGCTCCACGATTCAGAAGATGGCAAAGAGCAATGGCAACAGCATCTGATTCATCGTGAGTTTTGAAGTTAGATAGACCTAGATATTGAAGAAGTACTTTCTGAATTCCCTCTTTGTCTGCGTGACCGTGGCCCGCAACAGTGGATTTCACAAGATTCGGCGAATATTCGTAAATCTTCTGATGATACTTTTGTGCCAGAGCGGCCAGCATTGTTCCACGAGATTGAGCGAGCTTAATAAGTGCCGTTGGACTTTTCACAAAGATCAGCGACTCTAATGCCACCTCATCCGGTTGGAATTTTTCCATCAGTTCGTTCGTCTGATCGAAAATATCCTTTACCCTGTGCAGAAACTCGTCCTTGCCATTGAATTTCAAGATCCCTGAATCGAGATAATGAATCTTTCGACCTTCTTTTTGCAGAAGGGCGTAACCGGCAGTTACCGAACCTGGATCGATCGCCAAAACTATCAAAAAATGTTCCTGTTAGAGACTTACGGAAATTGTACACATGAACGATGTTGCACGTCTAGTTCGCAGATTTGCCTTTCAAATAATTCCCAATGTAAAAAACGAATGATCCGACGACAAGTTGTAGTAACTCCAAGCGACCGTAATCACCATTTTTGATGCCTGAGAAGAAACACAATCCTACTGCGGTGAGACCGAAGATTTGCATTCCAAGACCAACATAAAATAAGTTTTTCATTCTCTAAAGAGATACACTTTTCGAAAGGATAATTCTATAGTTGATCCATATTTATGACTGCAAAAATTCTTTCTGCTGCTCCGGTTGTGGAGCAAATTAAAAAAGATTTGAAAACACGATGTGAGTCTCTGAAAAACAGAGGTTTAACTCCATCTATGTGTGTAGTGCTCGTCGGAGATAATCCGGCATCGCTCAGCTACATTCGAAATAAAAAACGGATGTGCGAGGAAATCGGTGCAAAGTTTGAACTTCTTCAACTCCCGGAATCCATCACAAAAGAAGAATTTCTCGGGAAAATTGAAAAACTTAATAATGACCCCGAAATTCACGGAATCATTATCCAACTTCCCGTTTCTGAAAGCCTTAAATCACTTCCCCTCCCAAATTTAGTCACTCCGAAAAAAGATATCGATGGTTTCCATGGCATGAATACACAAGCTCTGTATTCCGGCTCAAAAGATCTTTCACTTCTTCTTCCGTGCACTCCCAAGGGAATTGTCAGTCTCCTGAATTTTTACGGGATTGATATCAAAGGAAAAAATGTGGTTGTCGTTGGAAGAAGTCTCATCGTTGGGAAACCGATGTCGATGATTCTTTCAAACTTCGATGCGACTGTGACACTTGCTCACTCTCAGACTAAAAACATGAGAGAGTTCACGAGAAACGCTGACATCGTCATCTCAGCAATCGGTAAGGCCCATTATTTCGATCATACGTATTTCATTCCGGAGCGCAAAACGACTGTGATTGATGTCGGGATGAATACGCTCAATGGAAAGCTTACTGGTGACGTCAATTTCGAAGATGTCAAAGATTCAGTGGCAGCTCTTACACCTGTTCCAGGTGGAGTAGGGCCAATGACTGTGGTAAGTCTTATCGACAATTTAATCTCGGCTACTGAAAAGCAGCTTAACAGGTAACCTGAAGAGGATAATCATGACTTCTCTGAAAACTCATCTTTACGATGAACATGTAAAACTTGGAGCTAAGATCGTTCCATTCGCTGGATGGGACATGCCTGTTCAGTACACTTCTGTAAAAGATGAAGTACTTGCTGTCAGACAAAATGTTGGTGTTTTCGATGTAAGTCACATGGGAGAATTTTTTCTCGAAGGTGATGACGCTGAAGAATTCGCTGATCAACTCGTAACAAACGACATCATAGGTACTCCAACGGGTAAAGCTATCTACTCTCCGCTTTGCCGTGAAGACGGAACAGTGATTGATGATCTTATCGTTTATAAATTATCACCAGGTCGCGTTTTGATTTGTGTGAATGCTTCGAATATCGAAAAAGATTATAACTGGATCAAATCAAAGCACGTGGGTTTCAAGTGTAAACTTTCAAACCGCTCGGATGTGTTCTCTCTTCTTGCTCTTCAGGGTCCAAAAGCTTTCGCCACTCTCCAGCCTCTTCTGAAAGAGCTTCCAGACATTGAGTATTACTCAGTGTTTGAAAGTTCATTTGAAGGTCTTCCGGTAATCATCGCAAGAACTGGTTACACAGGAGAAGACGGATTCGAAATTTTCGGAGCTCACGAAACAATCAAATCTCTTTGGCAAAAGTTCATGACCCTTAAAGTGGTTCCATGTGGACTTGCGGCCAGGGATGTTCTTCGTCTTGAAGTTTGTTACCCACTTTATGGTCATGAACTGAATGATGAAGTAAATCCTTATGACGCGGGCCTTGCCTGGACTGTTAAAGGTGCGAAAACAAAATTTGTTGGCAAAGAGAAGTTAGCTTCAAAGCCGGCCAAATATAAATTGGTTAAACTTCTTTTGGATAAAGGGATCCCTCGCGAAGGGTATCCGGTCCTCAATTCTAAAAATGAGCCGATTGGAACCGTGACCAGCGGAACAATGTCAGTCATCCTAAATAAAGGGATAGCGCTGGCGCGTATTCAAATTGATAAAGCTCCTGCTGATGAAGTATTCATAGTCGACATCAGACAAAAGCCTTATCCAGCACAATTAACGAAAAAACCGTTTGTAACCGGAGGACATAAATAATGGCGACTAACATCCCTGGAAATTTGAAGTATACGAAAGAGCACGAGTGGACACTTATTGAGGGTGACACTGTAACTGTTGGAATTACTGATTTCGCGCAATCTGCTTTGGGCGATATCGTGTTCCTTGAAGTTCCTGAAGTTGGAACAAATCTTAAAATTGGATCAACATTTGGTGTTGTTGAATCAATCAAATCAGTGAGTGATTTGTACGCGCCGGTAACAGGTGAAGTCATTGCAAAAAACGCTGATCTTGAAGGTTCACCAGAAAGAATCAATGAAGACGCTTACGGATCGTGGTTAATTAAAGTCAAGATCAAAGATACTGCTGAACTTAATAATTTATTAACGGCAGAGCAATATCAAGAATTCTGTAACACATCTCACTAGTTGAAAATTTAAGTGCCACGCGAGTGGCACTTTTTATTTTATTTAGCTTTCCTCGAATCTAATCGTAGCAAAAAAATCCAAACTAAAATTTTTCCCCGATCATGAAATCATTCTTTACGAAGTTCCGAGAAGTATAGATACTGCGTCTCCTGTAACACATTCGTTTTTTGGTAAGGATATTTTTTAATGGAATCGATTCAGCTACTCAATACGGCCATTATTAAAAGCAAAGAAAAAAAAGTTAATCAATCATTCGAAGAAAGACTTAATCAAGTTTGTAATTCTCCGGTGATCGAAATTCTTAATAAGAGCATTACTCAATACGCAGAAACGCAGAAAATTTCGCGTGATCAAGCAGCACTTCAAGTTGTTGAAGCGATCCGTGAACTAGATTCAATTTGGTCTGATTACGTTGTAATGGAAGGCATCGATCGATTAAAGAATCTTCTTCGTTCCACACACTAAAAAAGAAAAGCCCTCGAATGAGGGCTTTCTTCTTTTGAGATCACTATTTAATTTTAAGACTTAACTACAAATCCCCATTCAATCGTCGCATGGCCGTTAACTAACAAATCTTTCGGAGGATTTGGAAATGGTCCAGCTTCATTAAATGATTCTACTGCAGCATCATCGAGTTCTTTAACACCCGAAGCGCCTAGAATCTTCACTTTCACGATTTCACCTTTTTCATTCAAAGTAACCTGAAGCGATGTAATGAGATCCTGAGATGCTGGCATTCGTCGGCCAGAACGGAATAATGCGTGAGATTTCTCCTGGATGCTCTTGCCCCAGAACTGTTCAAGTTTCTGGCGAATACGATGATAGAAACCGTAGAACTTAAATTCCACTGTATTCAGGTGAGTGAAATCACCAAGAGCTACTTCTTGTACGTAATCATTTGTAGACGAAAATCCTTTTGCAGTGGGATCACCGTTCTCAAGCCCTTTCTCAGAAGCACTTGCTGGAGCTCTTTCCACTTTTTGAGGGATATCACCTGTGTTGATACCGATATCTGAAAGTTTAATATCTTTGAAATCTGCTTGTTTCCTCTTTGGAGAAGCATCTGCTTTCTCTGCAATTTGAGTTTTAGTCGAATTGCCTTTTCCAGTTTTATTAAACGTGTCGATATTTTTCGCAAGAGTCTGACGATCAAAACTTCTCGTCTTATCGCTTAGGAATGCAGTGTCTTTTTTCTCTGTAGATGCAGAGTCTTCAGATTGAACAATTTGTTTTTTCTGAATCGTCGTTCCTGTATTGGCGGGAGCAGACATTGTTTCGGGTAAGTATGTAACCTTAATCGGAGCAGCTTCTTTCTCGGTAAAGTCTGGCATTTTGGCGTAGTCCGCTCGGAAACGAACAACCATGAATGAAGCGTGTAATAAACACACTCCAGCTAACAGGTAATAGAAAATTCGCTGTTGTTGAGAAATGGCCTGCATAGGACCTCCGTAGAAGTCCTATCGGCATTTATTATGAAAACTTACTGATTCTCGAAGTAATTATCATCATCAAGTGTTGCAGGTTTTCCACCCGTACTCTGACTAGACTGATCAAATACTGCTGACGTATCTGATTCAGGATCAAACCCCGTCACGTATGATTCGAGGAATCCTTCACCTGATCCGGCCGGAAGAGGTTTTCCGGTTTGTTTGTTAATAAGGAGATTAGTAATTCCATCCGGCACAGGGAATTCCGGAGCGCCATACTTGGGAATTGCCGATGTCATGTAATCCATCCAGATCGGAAGAGCTGTACGAGTTCCTGTCTCTCCATAACCCAGTGGGCGGTTATCATCAAATCCGGCCCAAGTACCAACAACAAGATTAGAAGAGAAACCAACAAATAAAGCATCAACGTAATTATTCGTTGTTCCTGTTTTACCACCAATATTAGTGCTTACTCTTCCAGCTGCTGCTGCAGTTCCATAAAGAGTTACACCACGAAGGATGTTCGTCATAACGTAAGCAAGTCTTGGGTCGTAAACCTGAATAGAAGATAAGTTTTGCTGGAATGGGTTACCTTGTGGAACAGCGGCTGCACCATCAGCAGTTTCCGGTGCCGGAGCAGCTTCAGCTTTTGCTGTCTCTGCAGGCCAGTTCGCATCGGCAGCAGGAATTGGATACGACTTACCATTGCGATCTTTAATCGAAGTGATGTGGTGAAGACGAACTGCTTTACCACCATTCGGGAAGACTGCATAACCTTTCGTGAGTTCAGCAAGACTGATACCGAATGAACCTAGTGAGAGAGACATATCTTTTGGAATCTGTGCATTGATATGCCAACGATTTGTGAATTCGTGAATTTTGTTAACACCTAAATCCTGAACCAAACGAACAGTTGGAATGTTACGACTAACTTCAAGAGCACTTCTTAAAGTCATGGGTCCTTTAAATTCTCCATCGTAGTTTCTTGGTTTCCAGCTAAGTGATTCATCAACACCACCAAGCGCTTGAGGAGAATCCATAAGGATGGAAGATGGGTTGTAACCATTTTCAAGTGCCGCTGCATAGATGAATGGTTTGAAAGATGATCCCGGCTGACGAAGGGATTGAATAGCGCGGTTGAATTGAGACTTCTGGAAATCAACTCCACCTACCATAGTTACAATTTCACCTGTGTGTGAATTAAGTGCGATGAGAGCACCTTCAGCTTCAGGTTCCTGATCAAGGGCACCTTTGAAGAACTTCTGTTGAGCGAGAAGCTTCTTCAATGCAGGGTCTTTGTATTTTTTAAAGAAATCAGCATGAATCATCTGATCATAAGGAACAGCTTTGCCGGTTATATTTACGAGAACCACACCCCCGCGCTTGAGAATCTTTGAAGGCGTTTTGACCGGATTAAAATAAAGAGGGTCTTCACTGAATTTTCTTTCGTGTGCCCAATCAAATCCGCTCTCAGGAATGATGACTCTTGTTCCGCCGATTTCAACGAGAATTGTACGTTTCGTATCATCAACATCAAGAACAACACCAGGATATGACTTCCCTTCCTGAAGAAACTTAAGGAATGGATCGCTCGGAGAATTACCGATATTTACGATCCCTTTAAATCTTTCGTTAAGCTTTTCGCGCTCTTCATCGTAGTAAGAAAGGTTTTTTGAAAGAGCATCGTCATCTTCGTTAAACTCAAAGATGTTTTTGCCTTCAGTTGAGAATGTAAAGAAGCTCGATTCTTCTCTAAGAATTTTTTTACGTTGTTCAACAATATAGGCTTTAATTTCTTCATCCGAGGCAAGAACTTTACTCGCCCCTTTATAGCCCTGTCTTTTATCGAGTTCCTTCACATGATCTTTAACTGCCTTTTCGGCTTTCAGTTGAAGAGGATAATCAAGTGTCGTAACAACTTTGAATCCATTTTTGAGGAATTCTTCAATACCAACTGACTTCATCACTTCCTGTCGAATCCAGTCAGTGAAATGTCCGCCTTTAACCTCGTTAGGTTTGCGGATACGCATTTTGATATTTTCTTTTAAAGCAGCATCGTATTCATCTTTAGAGATCATGCCGTTCGCATACATTCGACCTAGAACATAGAGCTGTCGGTTTTTTGCGGCTGCAGGTTTTACATAGGGTGAATAAGCCCCTGGAGCAACAAGAAGACCTGCAACGAGTGCAGCTTCAGCTGGAGTTGCTTCTTCAGGATTTTTATCGAAGTAACCGTTAAAGGCAGCTTTCACTCCATAGTATCCACCACCGAGATAGACCTGATTCAAGTAGAGAAATAAGATTTCTTCTTTTGAAAATTTTTGTTCGATCTTAGTAGCTAGCATTAGATCTTTAATTTTTCGAGTAAGCGTTCTTTCTTTAGAAAGAAGAAACATTTTTGCTACTTGCTGAGTGATAGTCGATCCACCCTGTCTCAATCTTCCCGCCGACAAATTGGTAACGAATGCTCGAGCAATACCGAGATAATCAACCCCGTGGTGTTTGTAGAAGTTATCATCTTCGGCTGCAAGGAATGCACCCACCACACGTTTAGGCATTTTTTCAAAAGGTACAACTTCACGAGTTTCTTCCCCGATCTCAAGAAGGACTTCGCCGTCTTTCGACAGGATTTTAGAATTCATAGGAGGGTTATAATCTTTCAATGAATTGATCTGAGGAAGATCCATCGATATATAGAAGAAAAGTCCTACTACGGAAAAGATACCAAATAGAAAAAGGACCGCGAGCACTGCAAGCGTTTTTACCAGACGTTTCAAGAACAAATCCTCTGTATGAAGTTCAGGTCTATTTTAAGGGAAAACGGATAGAATGAAAGAATTACTCTTTATAATCTAGTTCTTTGAGGCTATCGCTCAGGATTTTGATTTTCTTTTCAGCTGTCTCAAGTGTTGAACGACATTTCTTATAGAGTTCAATTCCCTGTTCGAATTTTTTGAGGGATTGGTCCAGATTCACATCACCTGACTCAAGTTCTCGGACGATTTGTTCGAGCTCTTTTAGCGATTTTTCAAAGTTAGTGGTGCTGTTTGTATTTTCCATCTCTATCCCTGTTGCCGTTTTGACACTAAGATTCTCTATCATCTTGGCATGAGGCCTCGGACTTCGACAAGGTTTCCATGTGTTAGGCCAAGCGGATTAAATTGCCTATGCTAGGTTTATGGCACAGGCATTGCTAAAATTTGCCTATGGGGGCAAGGACTGCCTCCATTCAATTTAGGACAAGGAAGTCCATGAAGAACATTTGGGTACCGTTATCCGGTCAAGTGGCCCAACAACGCAAAGTTGAAACCATCGCAAACAATGTTGCGAATGCAAACACAGTTGGTTTCAAGAAAGATCAATTAGTATTTAAAGAGCATCTCACTGCTCTCACTACTGGCGTTGAAGATATAGATATTCCAAGAAAAGAATTTTCTCCTGCAGATTTCTATCACTCACAAGGCGCAGAGAATGCGATGGTAGCAGTTGATGGAAGCTTCACTATTTTTGAACAAGGCACACTCATTCCTACAAACAATCCTTTAGATCTTGGACTTCAAGGTGAAGGATTCATGGAAGTTCTCACTCCCACAGGAGTGCGTTTTACAAGAAAGGGTAACCTCTCTTTAAGTAAAGACGGTGAACTGGTTACGGATCAGGGCTTCAAAGTTCTGACTGCTCTTAATGCTACTCAGGAAAATCTTCGTGATCCTGCATCGATCGGAAGTTTCCCATCTCCTGAAGAAAGAATTCTGAAAGTTCCGACAAATACTAAACTTACATTCACAAATGAGGGTGAAATCCTTACGCGTGATGGAGCTGTTGGAAAAATTTCAGTCGTAGAATTTAAAGACAAGCATGCTCTCCGAAAGGAAGGCAACTCTCTTTACATCACGCCCGATGAAGCAAATATCAACAGAACAAATATCAAAACCGCCGTTAATCAGGGATTCCTTGAAGGATCTAACGTGAACGCGATTGAAGAAATGTCAGAGCTAATTAAAGCTCACCGTCATTTCGAATCAATTCAAAAAGCGATCAATGCTTACGATCAGATTTCAGGAAAAGCTGCTAACGATATTGGTAAATTCTAAGGAGATCTAAATGATTCGCGCACTCCACACTTCGGCAACCGGGATGGCAGCACAAGAATCTAACGTAAACACGATTTCGAATAACATCGCAAACGTGAATACGACTGGATTCAAGAAACAGCGAACAGAATTTGACGATCTTCTCTATGAAACTGTTCAGGAAGCGGGTGCCAAATCTTCAGGCACAACTGAATATAACGTGGGTCTTCAGGTTGGTTCAGGAGCGAAAGTTTCTGCTACCAGAAAAATCCATTCTCAAGGTTCTCCTCAAATGACAAATAACCCATATGACCTCATGGTAAACGGCGAAGGTTTCATGGGAGTTATCGCACCAAACGGCGAACTTAAATATACCCGCGATGGTTCATTTAATGTTGATGCCCAAGGGAACATGGTGACACGTGCAGGACACAAAGTGTTTCCTGGAATTGTTGTTCCACCAAATATCATGCGTATTAACATTGCTGAAAACGGAACTGTTGAAGCATTCACACGTGAATCTGTTGAGCCTATTATGCTCGGGCAGGTTCCGGTATTCACTTTCGTAAACCCTACTGGCCTTCGTTCTGATGGCGGTAACTTGCTTGCTGCTACATCTGGTTCAGGTCAGGCGATCCAAAACGTTCCTGGTGAGAACGGATCAGGAATTCTCATGCAGGGAGCGATTGAAGCTTCAAACGTAAACGTGATGAACGAAATGACGGATTTGATTAAGGCCCAGCGTGCTTATGAAATGAACTCAAAAGTTATGGGCGTTGCGGATCAAATGCTTCAGACGGTGAATAACATCAGATGATTAATAAAATATTTATCGCTCTATTCTTCATTCTTGCTGCGAAACTTTCGATCGCGTGTGAAGTCCATTTACCACAGAATCTCGTTATCCTTGGTGAGACTTCTGATTACGGACAAGTGATTCAACACACCGGTTGCAGCGAAGATACAGTAAAAAACGTTAATGAAACTCTTTCAGCAGTTGAAGGGAAGATTACTTCTTTTCAGTTTGCAGAAATTCTCAAATCTAAAAACCATGACGTCGTGATTAGGCCAAACCTGATTCACGTTCAGCACTTGAAACATCTCGTTCGTGAGCAGCTCATGGTTCCTCCAGGAATACAGCTGCGCGCTTCAGAAGCAATTAACTCTCCAAACTACATGGCGGTTGCTCCAGGTGACCGTGTTGAAGTCCAATGCACAGGTTGTCTCTATGGTTCTCAACAACCACTAAACGTTAATGTGTTCGGTTTTGATGGGTCTAACCGCTCTCTCACTGTTAAAGCTGATTTTAAGAAGATGGTAAGAGCTTACCGCATTCTTAGTTTTCACCCTGCATTCTCTGAAATTCAATCAACTTCATTAAAAGAAGAATATATTGAATCAATTCCCCACACTGATCTTGTGACAAATCTTGAAACATTGAAGTTTTTTAAGGTTAACAAGCCTATGAAGGCCGGCGATCTCCTAAGACAATCTGATCTCAATGCACTCAATCTCGTAAGAGCAGGAACAAAAACTGAAGTGATCATTGAGAATGAACTCGTAAGACTTAAGACTTCAGGAATTTCAAGAAGCAATGGAATACTTGGCGAGTTCGTTGAAGTCTTTCATCCTCAAAAAAATAAAAAGTATCTCGGTAAAGTCATCGATATTAACAAAGTGTTTGTAGAACTATGAAAACAGTTACGTTATTTTTATTATTTTTTCTCGTTTCGTGTGCAGGCTTCGTCGACAATATCCACCGTCAAATGGACCGTGAAGATAAAATCGTCAAGGGCACAAGGGAGTACCAGCCTCAGGACAGATATGCAGCTTATCGCTCGCAAAATCGTTTTCATCCTGAGAATGATAAGCGCCCTATTAAAAACCCCGTCACTTACTCACTCGGCAGCGATCCTTCAGGTCAGATGAAACCAGCTGTAAAACGTGATTACCGCCCTCAACGCTACAAGGCCGATGACTTTGTAGATGATGAAAGCTCAGGATCACTCTGGGCAAACCAGGGCCAGAGCTCATCTCTCTTCACTTATCAGAACGACAAGCACACAGGTGATATGGTTATCATCAATGTCCTTGAAAACCTTCGTAATCAGATTTCCGCAGAACTTAAAAGAACTTTTCCTGACAAACCCCGTGCGCGAGGCAAAGAACTGGGTAAAGAGGGCGAAGCTGACAAAAAAGAAGCGGCAAGTGCTCCATCTGGTGGTCCGAATAATCAGGACAATGAGATGGATATGAAGGTTTACGATAAGATTTCTGGCACCGTGATGGAGGAAGTTAGTAAAGATTACATCGTTCTCCGCGGCCGCAAAGAAGTTATCTTTAAGAAGGAAAAAAGATCCATTGAAGTCCAAGCTCTTGTCTCAAGAAAGGACATCATGGAAAATGATTACGTGAACTCAGACAAGCTTCTCGAGTCACGTGTCTTCATCCTAGGAAGGGAAAATTAAATGAGAAAACTCCTGCCTCTTCTCTTTTGCGCACTTTCTGCATCTGCTTTTGCAAATTCAAGCAGACTGAAAGACCTCGTTACAATCAAGGGCGTAAGGGAAAATCCGCTGATCGGTTACGGTCTTGTGATTGGTCTGAACGGCACTGGTGATGGCGGTGGAGAAATCACGAATACATCCCTCAAAAAAATGTTTCAGACTCTGGGATTAAATCCTCAGAAAGAAGTTACTTCTAAGAACGTTGCTGCGGTTATCGTAACTGCAAAACTTCCTGCTTTCGGCCGCTCTGGTCAGAGACTTGATGTAACTGTTTCATCTATCGGTGATGCTTCTTCTCTTGCTGGCGGTACTCTTCTCGTTACTCCACTTAAAGGTGGCGACGGTCAGATCTACGCAGTGGCAAACGGACCTCTTTCAATCGGCGGTCTCGATCAGGGTAAGAAGATGGCAACGACCGGCCGTATTCCTGAAGGCGGAACAATTGAAAAAGAACTCGAACTTTCATTCAATGATAAGCGTGCCATCCGTATGGCGCTTAATAATCCTGACTTCACAACAGCTGCGCGTGTTGAAAGAACGATCAATCAGGAACTCGGCGGTAAGTATGCAACTGCTGCTGATGCAACGACGATTGATGTGATCATCCCTAACTATTACGAAAAGAAAGTAGTTGAGCTAATTGCTAACATTGAAAACTTTAAAGTCGTGGCAGATGCTGTGGCCAAGATCGTGATCAATGAGCGTACCGGAACGCTGGTTGCTGGTGGTGATATCGTGATCAAAAAATCGGCCATTAGCCATGGTGACCTGATGGTTGAAGTAAAAGGATCAGAAGGCTCAGGTAATAAGCATGTTCAGATGATGGAGCAGTCTACGACCATAAATGACCTGGTTAAGGCCTTGAATGCACTAGGAACTAAGCCAGAAGATCTGATCTCAATTTTCCAGGCCCTTAAGCAAAACGGATCTCTTCTCGCGGAAATCGAACTCATCTAAAGTGTCTCCGGGCACATTTTACCTAGGGGTGTTTTTCGCTAACACCCCCCTCTCTAAAAATGCTACACTCTAAGAAGAATCTCATCAGGATGATGGGGTCCAGAAAACCAGGATGGTTACCGAGTGAAAATCACACCTCAGGCGCAAGCCCTACCTACGAATTCACAAAGAACTAATCCTGTTAAACCGTTTGAAGACATTGCTGAAGGAATGGAAGCAAACTTTACGTCTCACATGCTTGCAGAGATGAGAAAGACCGTCCCTAAAGAGAGTCCTGATTCATCGGCAATGGAGTACTACAACTCTTTGCTGGATTACGAAAGGGCACAACTTATGGCAAAATCAGATAGTGGTCTGGGTGTTAAAAAAGTCATCCTCGATCAGATCGTGCCTCAGCATATGAAGCACTACTTAAAAAATGCACCTCAAGTTCGTCAAGGAATGACGAAGGAGAATACAAATGAGTAGCATCGATACACGTTCACCATTTTTTCCACGCGGCAATGGAGTTAAATCTGAGTCTGCTAAAGGTGGAAGCAAAGTTGATGGAAGCCAGCGTAACAGTATGGAACGCGCTTCTGAGCTTTCTGAAAAAACATCTACAGATGCTAAAGTAAACATTCCTGATGGTGTGAAAGATTTCTCTCGCATCAAGAAAGCAGCAATGGGCGCTCCTGAAGTCGACAACTCTGACAAGATTGCAAAGCTGAAAGCGCAGATTGCAGCTGGTACTTACGAAATGGATTATGACGCTATTGCTGATAAAATCCTCACTTCTGAGTTCTAAGAGGGACACACATGGATTATCGTCTGGACGAGAAAAAACTTTATTACCAGCACGTAGTAAGCGTATGGGAAGGTTTTTGCCACCTCCACAAGAATTTGTACGATCTGACTTGCGATGAGTATCTCACTCTTCTAGAAAGTGATATCGACAAGCTTGAGACGATGCTTCCGATCAAAGAAGAAATTATTTCTAAAATTGCTGAGCTTGAAAAAGAACGTTCTGAGCTGATCGAAAAATTAAATGAAACAGCTTTGTTCTCTACAAGAATCACGCGTGCAGGAGAATTGCTGACAGCTTTCTCTGAAATTGATCAACAGTCTGCCATTCCTGCATTGAAGAACTTCAATGCTCTTTTGATTGATATCATTCAGAAGATCCAGGATCAGAATAAAAAGAACCAACAGTTCTTAAACAAAGCAATGCTTTCACTCCGTGAAGTCAAACAAGGCTTCACTGGTAAGAAACAATATACGACCTATGGGAAAGACGGACACACACGTTCACTCAACAGGTAATTTAAAAGGTACAGGGGACTAGGATTGGCCACTGACTTACTGAACATTGGAAAATCAGGCTTGTTTACAGCGAAGCAGTCGATGTCGACGACTTCGCATAACATCGCCAACGCCAATACTGAAGGGTTCTCCCGTCAGGAAGTAAGAACAGAAACAGGCATTACACTTCCGGAGGGCGATTACGTTCTCGGTACAGGTGTAGAAGTTCAGAGTATCAAACGTTCTCACGATGAACTCGTAGAGAAAAAACTCAACACATCTCTCACTAATCACAAATTCAACGAAGAGCGAACTCTCCAACTTGGTCACGTCGAAGAAATCTTCAACGAGATCAACTCTGAGGGTATGAACAAAGTGATGAACCGCTTCTTCAACTCTTTCCGTGAACTCTCAAATCAACCTGAGAATGAAACGGTAAGAAACGTTGTTAAAGAAAATGCGAAAATCGTTACTGGTGACTTCCACCGTATCCAGTCAAGCCTTGATGACGTTCGTGCGAGCATCAACAAGAAAATCACTCTTGGCGTAAGTGAGATCAATGGTCTTACTAAAGCGATCGCAAAATTAAACAAAGAAATTAACATCCAGGAAGTTTCCGGTGGTATGGCCAATGATCTTCGCGATCAGCGTGACCGTGCTCTCCGCACTCTGACAGACTACTTCCCTCTTCAAACTTACACTGATAATCAGGGTCAGTTTGTTGTGAGCATTGAAGGTGTCGGTTCAATCGTGGCTGGCGGTATGGTTCAGGAACTTGCTGTTGGTTCTACTGTTAAAGATGGCGACAACTCTGCAGACAAGGGCGACGTACAGGTTTTCTTCGCTAACCGTCCAGGCCTTGCGATCACAGATAAAATTAAAGGTGGCGCAATCGGTGCGCAGTTAAAAACACGTAACGATGAAGTTGTCGGCCTTGAGAAACAACTTGATGAACTTGCACATGGACTTGTTCTTGCGACAAACGCGATTCACCGTCGTGGCTTTGCGAACAAGCCTGTTCCGGTAGATGCACAAGGGAATCCAATCCCGAATGCAGCAAAAGAAAAAGTTACAGGAATCAATTTCTTTAAAGAGCCGCTTGATCTTAAGCGTGCTGCTGAATACATCAGTCTTTCTGATGAAGTTGAAGCCGATGTTAATAACATCGCAACTGCGCTTGAAGCAAACAAGCCAGGTGATAACCGTGTAGCTCTTGCGATCTCAAAACTCCAGCACGAGAAAGTTCTCGGCGGTGGAACAACGACATTTGAAGAGCAGTATCTTAAGTCAGTCGGGAACATCGGTTTACAGACCGGTAAAGCGAAGATCGATGAAGAGCAGTCTCACGGTATCCTTGCCCAGGCAAAATCGTTTAAAGAGCGATTAGCGGGCGTTTCACTCGATGAAGAAGCTGCGAACATGGTTCGCTACCAGAATGCATATGAAGCCTCTGCCAAAGTGATCAGAGCTTC
>JBEIQF010000297.1:0-4296 GCA_040376635.1 Halobacteriovoraceae bacterium | reverse complement strand
GTCGGTATGGCAGAGAAAGAAGATAACGTTACTTTCATCGGTCGCCTCGGTACTTACCGCTATCTGGACATGCATGTTGTGATTGGTGAATCACTTGATCTCGCTAAACAGTGTATTAAGTCAGAAGCAAACACGTGGCCGAAATTCAGCGTCCATCCTTTACAGTAACCAGGAGATCGAATGAGAGTTTTAGTTACCGGTGGTGCGGGATATATCGGAAGTCACGCTGTACGTGAGTTGATCAACTCAGGTCATACAGTAACGGTGCTAGATAATCTATCAAAGGGTCATGAAGAAGCGATTGATCCAAGGGCCACTTTCATCAATGGTTCTACCGGAAACACCGAACTACTTCTTCAGAGACTCCACGCTCATCAAATCGAAGCAGTCATGCACTTTGCAGCTGACATTGAAGTTGGTGAGAGTGTTACCGATCCCTACAAATATTATCAAAATAACTTTTCTAATGCTTTAACTCTGCTTCACGCCATGATGAAGATCGGAATTAAAAAGTTTGTTTTCTCTTCCACTGCCGCCGTTTACGGAAATCCGGAAAAAACGCCGATTGAGGAAGATCAAAGAAGAAATCCGATCAATCCTTATGGCCGAAGCAAGATGATGACTGAGATGGCGATTGAGGACTTTTGTCACGCTCATGGTCTAGGGTACACCATTCTTCGTTACTTCAATGTAGCAGGAGCAAGCCCTGACGCCTCGATCGGAGAAGACCATAAACCTGAGAGCCATCTCATTCCTCGCATTCTTCATGCTGCCCGTGATGGTGGCGAAGTAAAAATATTTGGAACTGATTACGACACTCACGACGGTACTTGCATCCGCGATTATGTCCACGTTGTTGATCTCGCGCGTGCCCATGTTCTTGCATTGGAAAAAATGGAAGAAGGGAAAGGGAACATCTTTAATATCGGTTCTGAAAATGGATTCTCAGTCAGAGAAGTGATTTCGGCCTGTGAAGAGGTTGTTGGCAAAAAACTTTCTGTAGTTGAAGAACAACGTAGACCAGGTGACCCTGCTGTTCTCGTTGCAAGCTCCGCTAGAATCCGCAAGGAACTCAACTGGAAGCCCCTCTATCCAAAGATCCAGACTATCGTTCAGCATGCGTGGCACTGGCATTCGACTCATCCGCACGGGTATAGAGGTAACATTGAAGTTGTTGGTGGTGCCTACAAAGTAGAAAGCCATCGTGACGCTATGCCATTCAGCTCTTAAAAGTGGTCAAAGGCCCTCCTTCACTCTTAGAATTTATTGCATTCTATGATTAAGGAGAGGCCATGGGACTGATTCTCAAACAGCTATTTGCTTTCATTAAATTACTCAACTCTGATACCGGAAATATTTCTCTGGCATTAGGGATGACGTGTGGATTTATTCTCGGAATGACTCCGGTATTATCTCTTCACAGTCTTGTGATTTTTTTGATTCTATTTTTTTTCCGTATTCAGATTGGTGCAGCTCTTGTTACTGCATTCTTCTTTAAATTTGTAGCCTACCTGCTTGATCCTGTTTTCCATTCAGTAGGCTCAAAAGTTCTTGAGATGGAAGGCCTTCAGGCAATTTTCACTTCTCTCTACAATATGCCACTCATTCCTTACACTCGCTTCAATAATTCAATTGTGATGGGCTCAGCAGTTGTCACAGTCATTCTTTCTCCTTTTGTTTATATCGCTAGTTCTATCTTCATCAAAAAATACCGTGAGATCGTTGTTGCTCGTTTCAAGACGACAAAATTCTGGAAGGCACTGGAAGCTACCAAGTTCTACCAGTGGTACTACAAATACGATCAATACAAGTGGAATTAAGCGGAGAATTTTATGACTGAAAAAACTACAACAGAAAATAAAGATCCAAAGAAAAATAAGAAGAAAGGTCCTATCCGTTATGAAGCCATCATTCCGGTAGCGGTCATTTCCCTCATCACGTTCATCTACTTCAGTTATTACTTCGATCATCACATGAAAAAATTGATCGAGTACGTGGGTACTGAGGCCAATGGCGCTGAAGTGAATGTTGACTCTGTGAGAACAAGTTTCCTCAAGGCTTCATTCAATCTCGATCGTCTGCAGGTAACAGATCCTGAGAGACCAACTCATAACTCTCTTGAAATCGGCAACATGCACTTCCAGTATCTTTGGGATGCGCTTCTGAGAATGAAGTTCGTCGTTGAAGATGCAAGTATCACTGATATCAAACTTCTCAGTAAGAGATCTTCTCCAGGACGAGTTCTTCCTCCTAAACCAGCTTCACCAAGCAAGATGGAAGCTCTCCAGGCGCAAGTTATCGCCCAGGTGAAAAACAAGTACGGCCAGAATGTTCTTGGTGATGCCATGACATTACTTGAAGGCGGAGATTATAAAGCTCAGATCCAGACGATTCGTGAAACTCTAAAATCAGAAACGCGCGTTCAGGCGATGATTGCTGACGTAAATGCAAAAAAAACATTCTGGGATGGAAAAGTAAAAGAGCTATCTGACACTTCAAAACTCAAAGAGATTGAAACAACGATTGCGGAAGTACGATCAGAAAAGAATTTCATCAATCAAGCCAAAGGTGTTCAGAAATTGAATGACCTTCTGAAAGATGTAAACAAACAGTACAAAGAAATTGAAAAGTCTTCCAAGACTCTTCAAGCAGAAGTAAAAGCTGTTACAAATTATCCAAAAGAACTTCAGGAACTTGTAAAAGAAGATATTGCTTCACTTAAAGATCGCTTCAAAGTTCCAAAAATTGATTTTAAAGAAATGGCAATGCACCTCTTTGCCGGTGAGTTTGCTGAATACATTGCAAAGGCACGTAAGTATCAGGCACTAGCTAAACAGTACATTCCTGAGAAAAAAGAAGAGGAAGATGTAGTTGTTCCTCGCAAACGTTCTGAAGGGAAAAACTATCAGTTCCCTATCACAACTGGATATCCTCTCTTCTGGCTTAAACGTGCGGCGATCAGTTCAAAAGGGACAGCAGAGTCATACTCTGGACAGGTTTCAGGTGAACTTACAAACGTAACAACATCACCAAAACAAATTGGTAAGCCAATCGTACTTGATATGCGTGGTGATTTCCCCGCCGCAAAAGTGATGGGAGTTAAGGCAGTACTGACTGCAGATTTCACTCGCGATATCGGTAGACAATCAGCTCTTCTTCAGGTGAATCAGTTCTCCGTACCTGAGAAACTTTTTGTTAACGATGGTAAAATGAAGTTTGGTTTCAAGAATGCTACTGGTTCAACGACCCTTTCTGCTTCACTTGAAGAGCAGAACATAAAGATGAACTGGACTTCGGCGCTCACTAAGCCTCAATTCATTGTTGAGAGCCAGACAAAGATCGCAAAAGAAATGTTAACGAACATTCTTAACAATATTCCGGTAATTAATATCAATGGGTCAGCATCAGGTCAGTTCTCTAACCTCAATATGGACATCACTTCTAATCTGGGTGACGAATTAAGCACGGGTTTCTCAAGAGAGTTATCTGCGAAAGTGGATGAAGCTCAGGCGAAAATCCAGACTCTGATCGATGAAAAAATCAATGCTCCTAAAGAGCAGCTAATGTCAGCGATCAATGGCAATAATAAGAATCTTGCCTCACTTGGAAATCTACAGGACCTTTACAAGAAGAATGAAGACAAAATCAAAGCTGAGATTGATAAACTTAAAAAAGGTGGCGGTGGAAGCCTGAAAGATCAAGGGAAGAAGCTTCTGAAAGGCTTTAAACTTTAAGGTCCGACTTTTTTGAACTTGTAGATATATTCGCTCTTCTTAATAACTTCATAAATAACGGCTCTTTTTCCAGGTGAAACAACCTGTAAAAAGAGCTTTTTATCTTTACCATCTCTACCCATCACTTCCTGCATAAGTTCTGCATTCTGATTCAGATAGATATCCGGGTCTTTCGTAATATTGCCATGTACATCAGGCTGAACATTGATTCTCACAACATCCTTAGGTACTTTAGGGGCCTTAGAAGGACTGAGTGAGAAGGATACTCCACCTGTTGAATCTTTCTTAGCATAGACAACAAGAGCTTCTGCACCACCGGTCGGCTGAATGAGAAGTTTTACTTCTTCATCAGGAGTGGCCATGATTTTTTCAAGATCTTCCTGACCGATTTCCAGAGAGTTTGGATTAGACTTAATTCGTGCCATCAGATTTCGATCAACCGAAACCTGCACTTCACTACCTGTCGTTGCTGAAACTAATGAAACCTCAGGCTGGTTTTTTTCATCCAGGCCATATTTAAAGAGAAGGCCATTTCCAGCTCTTCTTTCAGAACGATTCGAAG
>JBEIQF010000068.1:0-12127 GCA_040376635.1 Halobacteriovoraceae bacterium | reverse complement strand
TCTTTGAGTTCCTGTAAAACTGAATCAGCTGACTGTCCCTTCTTCGGGAAAGACATTTGTTCCATGTGACTTATCCTTGTCGCTATAGATGAATTTAAATTGTTACAAATTTTACGGGAACTTTGATGTCCATCTTGTTATCCCCGGCTTCTTTGGGGATAGGCTTGAAGCGCTCTACTTTTTTAACTGCATCGAGTGCTGAAACATTCAGGCGCTCAAACTGAGATGGCTTATCAATTCTTACATTAACGATATTTCCATCTTCCAGCAAAGTAAAGGCAACGACGACAGTTCCAGTCTGACCAAGACGGCGGCTCATCGTTGGGTAGTATTTATTTTTATCGATTGTGGCGCGAAGTTCGGCCTTGTAGAGATCCAGAACATTGTATTTGCCCTGGCCATTTCCTGAACCAAAAGCAAACCCATCAGCACGTCCACCTGTTCCATTGACACTTCCCTGAGGAGTCGTCTCTGCAACTGGTTGAGTATCTTGCGGTGTTGTCGCTTTCACAGGTTTCTGAACTTCAACAGGTTTAACTGTCGGCTTTGAAGTCACAACTTTTTTAACGACCTGAGGTTGAGGTTTTTGAGGCGCTGACTGGGGCATAAAAAGGCCCGCAGCAACTTTGATTTTCATCATTCCGTTACCCAACTTCGGGATAACGACTTCTTCTTTCATCTGAGTTTCAAGAACGCTGAAAGAACCCGCGAGCAGAAGCGCGTGAAGAATTGTCATCGTTGTGAAGTGAGTCAGAAAGCTCTTTTTCATTCAGAGTTTTATATACCAAACACTGGACTTAGTCCATGGCCCATGACAAATTTATAGGCATTTAAGCATCTGAAATTTCTTGAGGAAACTATGTTACAAGCCTTCAATGAATTCATGGCCCCGATCACTATGGTCTGGAATCATAAACTGATTACAATCGCCGGTATTAAGCTCTCGCTTGGTAACGTGACGATGGCCTTGATCCTTCTTTTATTCGCTACACGCCTGTCTAAAATGCTCTCCAGGCTCATTGATAAGCGTCTTATTCAAAGATTTGTTCACGATAAGAACTCTCAGGTCACTTACCATACGTTTGCCTATTATGCTTCCCTCGCGGCCGTAGTGACTCTGTCTCTGGCCACTGCCGGAATTCCCCTCACTGTGTTTACCGTATTTGGTGGTGCTCTTGCCATCGGAGTCGGGTTTGGATCTCAGAATATCGTTAACAATTTTATCTCAGGTATCATTCTCCTGATCGAGCAACCGATCAAGATTGGCGATCTAGTTGAGCTTGATAATATCTCAGGTTCAGTTCAGTCGATCGGGATCAGAAGTTCTCAGGTAAAAAATGGCGAAGGCAAAATCTTCGTTGTGCCGAATAGTTTTTTCCTTGAGAAAAGTGTTCTGAACTGGTCTTACGAGGACACTGTGATTAAAACTCAGGTGAATTTCGGAGTTGCTTACGGCACTGATGTAAAAATGGTTGAGAATATCTGCATGGACATCATGCTGAACACTGATGGTGTTCTTCAAACTCCGATCCCAGTAGTCATTTTTGATAATTTCGGAGAAAGCACATTGGATTTCCAGATTCATTTCTGGTGCGATCTTTCACAAATCAGCTCTACGGGTGAACTTCGTTCTGCTATCAGATTCAAAGTGGATGAAAGATTCAAACAGCACAGAATTGAAATGGCGTTCCCTCAGAGAGATATTAATCTCAGGATTTCTAAACCACTCGACGTTAAAGTTCTTTCTTAATAAAGCGCCGGTGTAAAAGCAACGCACCGGCCACAACTCCACATAATCCCTGTCCCGGAAATACTGTATCCCCAGTTCTGAAAAAAGATTTCTGAGGAAAAATCGTATCCAGTTTTGGGATTTCTCCAAGGAGAAGTGGAATTCCTCCGACAAATCCCGAAGTCCTTCCCGTGTAGCGCTCAAAAGTTCTTGGGGTTCCGACAGTCAGATGTTTCACATCAGTCACCGGAAACCGGGAAAGAAAATCGGCCAGGATTTTTAATGAAACCGTTTTTTTATCTTCGAGTGAAAAAGTTTTTGCATCTACGTGAGTAGAAATCGTCACGGCCTGGTATCCAGCGGGAGCTCGCGACAGATCCCCAGGAATGGATAAGGAAACAAAGTAATTCATCCCATCAACATGAATCTGATGATACGGTTCATGGATGTCAGATTTAACTCCGAAATAAAGAGTTAAAGCACCCCACTTTCCATCACCCTCTTCATACACAGGGATATTGGAAATAGTTTTCTCATATCCTTCCGGAAATTTCTCCACCCGCGTTTTCATTTTCAGATCCACATTTCCTGCACGAAGTTCTTTTTCAAAGAAGTCCATGAGTCCTTTCATGCCACCAACTGGAGCGTAACATTGAGCTGGATATGCGAGTGACATCGCACCGACAAGGAAAGGAACACTTTGTGAGTGCGCCTGAGCGGAAATGAGAAGTATGCCATTGATAAGTTCAACATAATCCGGATCATCGAGCTGATAACGCTTCAGCATGATGTCAGTTGAAACTAAAAGATATGGGAGAAGTTTTACATTCGCTGGATGAAAAATATTTTTCAGAACCTTCCAGCCAGCATGATTGATTTTATAAACGAGATCCCAGAATGGTTTGTGATTGAGATTCGGGAAATGTTTTTTGAGTTCATCCATCCACAAGGTCTGATCATGGAAGTAATGAACAACTTTTCCATTTGAAAGATGAAAGACAATTCCCGGATCAGCGAGTTTAAGATCTGGTGCATGACCTAAGAGTTCAAACAGATCGCCTAATGGTTCGCCTACACCAACTCCACTTAGGGTTGTTGCTCCGGCATCAAAACAAAATGGTCCGCGTTTGAAATAAGAAGCGCAGCCGCCGAGTTTATCGTGGGCCTCAATCAGAGTGACTTCTTCACCCCGAAGAGATGCAAGGAGAGCGGAGGCAATGCCTCCCCCTCCTGCACCGATAACTAAAGTTTTAGAGTGAGTTTTCAATTTTTTTAGTGAGTTCTTTATCATCAGGTTTTACTGAAGATTTATAGCGGCCAATAACTGTTCCATCTTTGCTGACAAGAAACTTTTCAAAGTTCCAGCCGATGTCGCCTGAAAACTCTTTTGGAGTTTTTTCAGTGAGGTATTTATAAAGTTCACGCTTATCTTTACCCTGAACTGTTTTTTTCGTCAGAACCGGGAAAGTTACGTTGTAATTTTTCTGGCAGAACTCAAGCATGCTTTTATCGTCTTCCGGAGTCTGGCCGCCGAAATCGTTAGTCGGCACGCCTAGAACGACAAAGTTCTTATCTTTATACTTCTTGTAGAGCCCCTCAAGACCGTCTAACTGATTCGTGTAACCACATTGTGACGCAATATTAACGACCAGGACAGTCTTCCCTTTCAGATCGGCCATTTTAAAGTCTTCACCCTTGATGGTTTTATCTTTGATTGAATAAATGTCGCTCGCGAAGGCCGATGTCATAAGGGCCAAGAAAATCATTACAAAACGCATAGTTCCTCCATGTTTTTGACTATTATGTGGCCAAAAAAGTTGAATTGAAAGGGACAACTCTTAGACCTCTTTTCTTGCCTAACGCCATAAGTTTTCATACACTGCCGATCCTAAGGAAAACTACGTTAATGAACCTGCAAGAGCTTAAAACCAATCTTGATGAACTAGAGCTGTCGATGTCTGGTAAAACTATCAGCAACCTGACAATTGAAGTTGATGAATTGGTGAAGGCAGGCGGGAAGAAGTTCCGTCCTGGTTTGATGTTCCTTGTTGGTCAGGTTTTTGGCCTCAAGAACTCTGATCTGAAAGTTTTCGCGCGTTCAGTTGAACTGACTCACTTAGCGAGCTTGATCCACGATGACGTGATCGATGCTTCTGACAAACGCAGAAACCACCCTACTTTAAATTCAATCCGTAATAACACAACTGCGATCCTGGCCGGTGACTATGTTCTTGCAACGATCATGGGTGAACTCAGCGTTGCCGGAAATCTTGAGCTTCTGAAAGACCTCACAGTTTGTATTCAGGATCTAGCAGACGGTGAATGGCTTCAGTACGATCTGAAAAAGAAACCGATTGTGAAATTTGAAGACCTTGAACTTATCTGTATCAAAAAAACGGGATCTCTGATCCGTTACTGTTGCACGACTCCGGCGAAACTTGCTGGATACAGCGATATTAAATCCATGGCGACAATGGGAGAAAGAATCGGTCTTATCTTCCAGATGGCCGATGATATTGTAGATGGATTTAACCAGAGCGGTCGTCCTGCATTCCAGGACATCTTGAATGGCCAGTTCAACTACGTAACGTTGAAACTCATGGAACTTTATCCTGAGCTTGAAAAAGAAATCTACGCTGTTAAGAATGGCGAGACGAAATCTCTTCCTTGGTCAGACAAACAGTATTCACACGCAGTTCATGCTGTTCATGAAGCTATCAATGCTGAAAAAAATAAGCTTGTGACGGTTTTCACAAATCTCGCAAAAGAAAAGAACAACCTTGAACTCGTTCCTATTTTTGAAGCCTCACTCAATAAGATTCAGGCAAATTACGCCGTTCAACTAGCTCTTTAAAACCTGTCTTACAGTCAGATTTACTCTTTCTTTATTTTCAAGAATCTCTTGAGAACCGTCGGCCAGTGTCTTTGTATAAATCGAGCCCAGGCCATGCCTCATGAGGCGTGCTGACTTTCCGAAAATATAGACGCTATTTCCGGGAATCCTCAAATCTTTCATCTCGCCAGATTCATCCTCATAGAAAAAGCGGCAGGTAGATCCAAAATTTATTCCGATGATCGGAGCTTCCTTGTTGGGTTCATCCTTATCAACATGGAGACCCATCGAAGAATCTGCAGTGTAGTAGTTCACCATCACACTCTGGGGTTTATAATCAGGTGTCGGATAAAATTCTCTCAGGATGGATTGAGCAAGATCATGCAACTCTTCGGGAATGGCATGCGCCTTGTTTCCCCTGTCGTGATAAAGATAGTCCAGAGGGTCCCAGTAGAGCCCCAGACACATAAACTTCTTCACGGGGTATTTAGGTGCCTTATGGAATCGATTGGGACGAAGGTCAGGATGATGAAAGCCGCGCACAGGATCAGCGCCTAATTCATTTAAGAGCTTTAACCAATGTGCAGCTTGCGAAGAGCTGAAGTAGTCTTCTACAATGACAAAGTCCTTTCTAGGTGAATAAACCTTCATGGGATCATTTTAACGGGGAATTCTTATGACTGACAAACAGATCCAGGATTGGCAGGACAAAGTTCGTGCAACATTTGGTGATGAAACAAAGCTTTATCAATACTTGTTCGAAACGATGGATAATTTTTATTACCGTTATCTTGAAACAACTGTGAATCAAAACCTTAATACTCAAAAACTCGCCCCTCACCTCTGGGGTGCGCGCTCGATAGAAACGTCGATGGTCGATGCTCTTAAAATTCAGAATCCCATTGCGAAGAAAGGCATTATCGAACTCGCAAAATCTGTTCCGAAGGCACAGGGCCCTGCCGTTCAATATGAATTACTTGCTGACGTTGAAGAGCTGACTCCGGAACATGGGAAGATCATCTTTGTTGCTCAGATCAACTGGGGCTTCCCTGATTTTGAGGATGAATCCAAACAATTCAAAAAATCAGTGACCTTTAAATACGATGACCTCGCCCAGTTCCGGAAAGAACTGGCGCAGAAACTCGAAGAAGTGTGCGAGTGTTTTCTTTAAGCGTTTTTACGGACGTTTTTAAGATACAGTTTGCGCCCTAGCCAAATCAGGCCACCAACCAAACATGCGCCTAGAACATACATCTTGAACTCAGCAAGGTGATCAAGAATAACTTTGCCGTATTTCGCCACAAAATAAACCTGAGTCGGAACCGAGATAGCTGCAACAATTGCATCAATCAAAAGAAATTTCCAGACAGGAATACCAAGTAGACCGCAAGACAAGTGACCGGGGAATCTGAGTCCCGGAGTGAAACGGAAGATACCGCAGGCAAGGCCGCCGTACTTCTGGAAGAATGAATTAATTTTGTTAAAGCCTTCGCCAGCAACTTGCTTCTGGAAGAATTTTGTTTTGATAATTCGGGCGCCAAAGAATTTGCCTATGAAATAGACAAGGCAATCGGACCCCATGACGGCAAGAAAGCAGACTATACATAAGGTGATGACATCCACTCCCTCTGCTCCGGGATACGGAGGTGGAAATTCCTGAGGGTTGTGGGACATATAAGCAACGAGACCCGCAGAAATCAAAACGAGTTCTTCGGGAACCGGAAAGCCAAATGAGCTTGCGAGCATGAAACAGACGATGAACCCATAAACAAACATGGGTTGGTAAGCATATTGCGAGAAGAATGCTAACAAGGCGTCAGGACTGAAATCGATCATGCAAAAATTCTAATGACTCATCAAAAAGAAGGAAAGAAAAACCTTCAGTTAAGAGTCCGATAAAAGTTCTCTTGGTTGTGCTTTGACAGCGCGCCATGATGAAATAAGGATCGTGGCCAAACAAAGAATCGTTAATAGAAGCGCAGGATACAATAATCGGTACCAATCTACACTCGGAGAAAGCTTAAAGACCTCTCTTCCGATAACTTGAGCGATGAGCCAACCAAGAAAGAGTCCGAGTCCCATCGCGGAAAGAAACAAAGCGCCAAATTCATACAAAAGGTTCAGGCGAAGCTGGCGGCTTGAAAGTCCAAGGCTCTTCATCAGGGCGAGGTCGTAATAACGACGATAAACCTGATCATGAGAAAGGCCGTAAAGAATCACAAGTCCTACGGCAAGTGAGAGCCAAGAGATCACTTCAATCGCCTGTCGCGATTTTTCAAACAGCACAGAGAGTTTTCTCACGAGTTCACCAACATCGATAAAACTGATGTTTGGGAATGCTTCAACCGCATTTCTCTGCAGGCTCAGTTTTTTATCTTTTGGCCCGGCCGGAAGAATCGCGAGGAAAGTTTTTGGAGCTGAGTCGATGATACTTGGCTCAATCGTCACAAAGAAGTTCGGATAGAAAGAAGTCCACTTCACTTCTTTGATGTTGTAAACGACACCTTCAAATTCCACGCCCTGAATATCGAAGGTGAGCTTATCACCCATCTTCACATTCATGCGCTCTGACCAGCGTTTCTCGATTGAGATATAAGGCAGACGATCATCCGGAGCGCCACCTGGTGGGAATGGTTTTCCTTCAATCAGTTTTTCTGCATCCGTTAAATAGTCACGATAAGTGAGGTTCAGAGAATTGTTCCTGAATCGAGCATCTTCATCCTCTTCACGCGAACGGAAATCATAAGAACGTTTTTGACGGACAAACTTTTGATCGTTCACTTTTTCAAGACGAGATCTGATCATCGGAGTGATGAACGCCAGTGGAGAGCCATTTTTATCAGCGAGCTCTTTTAAAGGCTCCATCTGATCTTCCTGGATATCAAAAACAAAGAGCGAAGGCTTTTTAGAATCATCGATGAATTCTTTCAGGATCATTTTATCTAACTGAAGGATGAGCGAGATGAGTGTGGCACCCATGGCAAGAGAAAGAAAACTCAACGTCAGTTTATGGCCTGATCTCGTAAGAGAGCGAAGGGCAATTCCATTTTCTATTGTTGGAAGGAGAAGTCCTCTGTTACCGATGATTTTCTTAAGAATCCACTGGCCGGTTCTCACCACGACTGTTGAAGCAAGGAACACAACCGCCAGTGAGAGGAAGAATAAGTTCCCGATCCTGAATGAGTGAGAAAGATAACAAGAGAAAAGCCAGAGAGAGGCCACAAAAGGAACAAAGTCCCAGAAGCGGAATCTTCCCATCGATAGTTTTGAAGCTTTAAGCTGAAGTCCCATCTCTGTGCGCATGAGTCCGAAAAGAAGTGGCACGAGAATGAGTAATGATAGACCGAAGAGATAAGGGATTTCTGTGAGTGCTGATAGAACATTCACGTCAGCACTGAGCTCCATTCCTAGATTGTTGGAAAGAACAGGAGCGAGTGCCTTATAAAGCGGAATAATGAGAACGAGTTCAACTAATGTCACGATGAGGAAGACAAAAGTGAACTGAGCGATGATTCCGACAATGATCTTCTGCTTTGATAGGCCATGAAGATTCAAAAGACATAAATCTTTTAATCTTGAAAGTAAGTGTGACTGATAAAGATAGAAGACACCAACCAGTGAAAGGATCAGACCAATCAACGCTGACAGAGACATGAAGTTTGTGATCATGTTGATCACTCTACCCGTCTGCTCAGAAGAATCTTCCGGAAGAGTAATTTTCAGGGCCGGATCTTTGATGACTTCGTAGATTGATTTTTTGATGTCCTGGATTTTTTCAGGTGTAAATGCATCAAGCTTGAAGTGCCTTGCAAAACTTCCCGTCGCTCCCGGTTTTAGGAGACCGGAAACTTCCAATTTTGAAAGCGGAAGATAAATTCGTGGCGCGAGTGAGAATCCTCTCATGCCCATGGAAGAGTCATCTTCAACGACTCCTGCAACCTTCATGACAACTTCACCGATCTGCAGATCATCATTGGCCTCAACCTGCCAGAGATCGGCCAGATCCTTAGAGATATAAAGACCGTCAGAAGAGAACTCACCACTTCTTAGTTTCATTTTTCCGTAGAAAGGAAAACCTTGTTCTGTCGAGCGGACTTCAACCAAGCGGGATGCTTTGGCACGAAGATGAGTGATCATCGAATAGATATCGATAATTCTGTATTCACGATGTGGAATGGATTCGAACACTTTATTGAGAGCATCTGTCTCATTTGGCAGAAAGCTTCTGCGCGCAGAAACAGCGATGTCTGAAGTCAGAAGTTCCCGGGCGTTGTTTGTGAGTTTTCCCTGAACCTGGTTTGTGACAATACTGATCCCCACAAGACCCATTGTCCCGAGAAGAAGAGTCACAAACAGAAGAAGGAAGAAAAAAGGAAATTTCTTCATCTCTTTGATGAAGAAAAATTTCAATGTCACAGAAGGCTCCCGTGTTCTAAATGAACAACGCGTGAGCATTTCTTCGCAAGATCAGGGTCGTGAGTGACGAGAACTAAAGTTGTCCCACTCTTTTTCACCATATCGAACAAAAGCTCCATGACTTTATCGCCCGTCTCTTCATCAAGGTTACCACTTGGTTCATCAGCAAAAAGAATCGAAGGATTAATAGCAAGCGCACGGGCAATCGCCACACGCTGACTTTCTCCACCTGAAAGCTGACTTGGTAAATGGTGAGCACGATGAGACAAACCTACACTCTCAAGAAGAGAAGTCGCACGCTCTTTAGCGTTTTCACGTCTCAATAGTTCAAGTGGAAGGAGTACATTTTCAAAAGCAGTGAGCGTTGAAACAAGATGGAACTGCTGAAACACAATTCCCATATGGGCCGCACGAAAATGAGTGAGATCTTTTTCACTCATGCCTGAGATGACTTTACCGTGAAGGGAGATTTCGCCAACGTCAGGACGATCAAGACCAGCAAGAAGAGACAACAGAGTTGATTTTCCCGATCCTGACTTGCCGGTAAGAGCAAGAGTCTCACCTTTATTGATATTGAGGTTGATGCCTTTCAGAACTTCTACTTTCGATTCACCTTGTCCGTAACTTTTTCTGAGATTCGTTACGGTAAGAGCACCTGAGTTGGTCACAGTTCAGTCTCCAGTACTTTCAATACAGTTTTCGCCATGATCTCATGACCCTTTGGATTCGGGTGAATGCCATCAGGGAGATTAAACTTAGGATTACCGCCCACTCCTTCAAGGATGAATGGGATAAATTTAAGATCATACTTCTTCGCGAGTTTTGGGAAGATATTTTCAAACTGAGTGCGGTAAGGCTCACCCATATTTGTCGGCATTTTCATACCGGCGAGGATCACAGTAATATCTCTTTTCTGAGCTTTCTCAATGACTGCAGCAAGATTTTTTTCCGTCACTTCTGGTTTTGTTCCGCGAAGTCCGTCGTTACCACCAAGACAAAGAACCAGGATTTCTGGTTTTGCTTTTAAGTACCAATCCATACGTTTTAGGCCTGATGCTGAAGTGGCTCCACTGACACCACCATTGATGACCTTGATACCTTTGTGAGTTTTCAAAAGCTCTTTTTCAATAAGTGCTGGATACGCCTCTTCTTTCGCTAATTGATAACCTTCAGTGAGTGAATCACCAAGGAAGAGAATGGTCTGGGCCATGACAGATGAAGAAAAGAGGACGAGAAAAGAGAGAATAAGTTTCATATCAATCCTTAAAGTATTTTTGGTACCGTTCCGGTCTGATTGCAAACACAGACCACATGAATGGCCTGATCAGAGGGGCAAGAAAAGCAGGTGAACATTCGTAATGAATATCATCAACAATTCTTGATTCAGTGTCGGAGATTCTATCAACCCTGTGATGGTGTTTCCAGTAAGATAGTGGCCACGGAAGGACTTTTCCTTCGTCGATGAATGACCATCCTGATGCGTTAGTTTCTTCGAATGTGACAAGACTGACCCAATCCTGTGAAAATCCGTTCGGACCTAGCTCAAGATGGATCTCATCGCCTGTCTTACATCCGTCAAACCTCTTGAGTTTGGATGGGATAAATCCGGGAGAAAGATAAAGAAAAAGTTCGCGATTAAACCGGTCTCTGATTTTATCAAAGGGTAATTTTACCGGAGTTTCAAATAACAACTTCATTTGGACTTCTTAAGTTCTTCAACTTCTTTCTTAAGCTGCTGCATCTCTGCTTTCATCGAAGCAATTTCCCCATGAAGCTTATTAATCTCAGCAACGGCCGAATCAATCCTCTCAAATTGATTCTTTCCATCCAGTGAATCGTTTTTGTAATACTTCTGATCTTCCTTGGTAAGCTGGCCAAATCGATCAACAGCATGTGCAGTCGACATAAGAATGAAGAGGCATAAAAGCGTTTTCATCATAATCTCCTTATGATCATAATCGACCATTTTCATCAAATTATTAAACATTGCCCAAAAGGCGGCCTTACTGGTTAAATTAATTATGCAAAAAATCGCGTGTATTTTCTCGTTTAAAATGTCGAGCTGGGTGAGTTGTCAGAAGATTGTCTTCAATCTTCATAAATCTTATCAGCTCAACAAGGATCTGGAGCTTCTTAATTTCAATTATTCGGTGGATCAGAGTCCCCTTGAAATCCTTCAAAGTGCTCAGGCCGTAGTTAATGCCAATCCCGATGTGATTGTCATCCTCGATCACAAACCTCACCCACTTGCTATGCTTCAGCTAATTCTCATGAAAATGGAGAATAAAAAACCAAGAGTCGTCTTTCACATCTTTGGTGACTTCACACTCTACTACTCGCACTGGGATAAGCTTGGAAAAATTCTTCAAGGTTACCAGGTAGACTTCATTGTTGCTTCAGACCGCCAGAAGCACATGATTGATAAATTCATGCCTGAAAATGTCCGCACATATGTTTGTCCATTTCCGGTTGATAAGAGTGAATTTTCGTTCAATCAGTCCGTCAGAAAACTTCAGCGAAAAGAATGGGGTCTGGCAGACGATGATATGGCGTTTGTCTTCACTGGAAGACTTTCAAGACAAAAGAGAACCCATACTCTCCTCAAGAGTTTTTCAGACTTTGTTCAGAGAACAAAAACAGAAAAAGCTCACCTCTTCATTTACGGCGCAAGCGACAGTATTGGTGATCAGTTCATTGGTAAATGGGAAGTGGAAGGTGAATACTTCCGCAAAATCAACAGAGTTTATAAATCTCTTCCTGACCATATTCAGAAAAAGATTCACTTCATGGGAAGTGTGCCAAACGCGGAACTGAAAGGTGTCTACCAGGGCGCAGACATGCTTGTGAACCTTTCTGTTCACAATGATGAAGATTACGGGATGAGTGTTGCTGAGGCTCAATGTTCAGGTCTCCCTGCTATCCTTACAGACTGGGGCGGACTTGCAAGTTTTCACCATCCTGAACTTCCTGAAGCCACTGATTACATACCTGTTGTGATTGGAAAGCGCTCAAAACTTATCCACTACGAAAGTGTTGTTAAGGCGTTTGAGAAGGCCCTCAAGAATGGTCACTTCAAAAACAGAGAATATATTTCTGAGTTAGCACTTGGAAAATTTGGTGTTGAGGCCGGTCACAAGATCGTGACAAAC
>JBEIQF010000315.1:0-3935 GCA_040376635.1 Halobacteriovoraceae bacterium | reverse complement strand
TGTGCTGGCGCGATTTAAGCCTATTCTAGAACAGGCGAAGTGCCAGGTGACGTTCATGAAAACAAGAACCATTGAAGGGGATTGGGATCGTTACCGTCTGGAGCAGGTCGTGACAAACCTTCTTACGAATGCGGCCAAATATGCAGCAGGGAATCCTGTCATCGTGAAAGTGGATTCATTAGTTGGTCTGGCCGTGATCAGTGTTAAGGATTTTGGGCGAGGGATTTCAGAAGAAGATCAGCCGAAGATCTTTAACCGATTTGAGCGTGCGAAACGTGAAGGTGATATGAAAGGCCTTGGTCTTGGTCTCTTTATCTCAAAAGAGATTGTCGAAATGCATGGTGGGACAATCGAAGTCTTTTCAAAGCATGGAGAAGGCACAGAGTTTATCGTGAAACTTCCGGTGGCATAGAATCAATCTTGGCGAAGATATCCTTAACTGAAAAATTCTCATCCCAGACAAATTGTTTGCCGCCATCTTTCCCGTACAATTCAATCTGAAAATCTGACGAGGCACCTTCTTCGAGAATAACCACATCTCTATCCTTGAACTCGGGCATCTCGCGCATTAAACGTTCTTTAGCGCGTTTCAGGGTAGGTGATTCTACACTCCTGTCTTTAAGGATGATGACTCTGTTTTTCCATTGGTATTTTTTGATATTCATATAGCTGATTCCGTTAGTCTTTTATCGAAAAGGTTTTACCTTTTTCAAAGAAGCAATTGATGTGCCATCATATTCACATGAAAAAGAAAATATTGATAGCCGTGGTCGTTCTGCTCCTGTGCTTTCCTGTTGTGCTCTGGTATCAATCACGTCCTCTTCATACAGATATCACGGGGCCAGTTGAGAAAACTCAGGTGTCTGATGAAATTCCACTCACCCTGAAAGATTTTGAAAATAAGCGTTCACCAGGAAGCCTTGCCTTAGTGGTAGTTGACAGTGATTCTCGATGGCCTGATCTCATCAGTGTTTTAAAAACTCATGGAATCCAGGTTTCTGTTTATCAAAAATTTAGTGAGGCAAAAAATCACAAGGTCATTTTTGTTTATCCTGCCATTTCGGGTCGTCTTTTTACTGCCGGAGAACTTGAAGAGTTAAAATCTTTTGTTAAGAAGGGTGGAAATCTTATTGCCACGAATGTTCTCGGTGGAGGGCTTCAGGAAGTTTTCGGCTTCAGAGGGCTCGATGAAAACAATACGAGGAAGTACTTAAAGTTCGGTGAACAGACGATTCAGTTTAGTTCTCCGGAAAAAGAAGTTGCTGCAGGTTCTGTTTCTTATACTGAGCCAAAAAAAATGATTGCCTCTTTTGAAGATGGAAGAGCTGCTGTTCTTGAAAATAGTTTTGGTAAAGGGCATGCAACACTCATAGGAATCGATGTCGGAAACTTCGCCTATCTCTCATCATCCAACAGATTGGAAGGAACTTCTTATCCTTATGTGAATGATTTCGTTAGTGGGATTGATCCTCTGATGAAATACATCAAGTCTGTTTATCGGAAGTATGATCCGAATGCGGTGACACTTGGAACGGTTCCACATAATAAAGATGTGACGATTCTCATGACTCACGATGTGGACTTCAGGGAGTCAGTGGACCATGCACTTGCTTACGCCAGAGAAGAAGACAAGCTAGGGATTAAAGCTACATTCTATGCGCAGACAAAATATGTGCATGACTTTGGAGATGAGATTTTTTTCAGAGATGCTGATATCAGGTCTTACAGGCGTATCAAAAAACTCGGCATGGAGATCGCGAGTCATTCAGTTTCGCATTCCATTCTTTTTCATAAGTTTGGACTTGGGAATGGAAAAGAAATGTATCCCAACTACCGGCCTTACAATGTGAACTGGGGTTTCAATAAAGAGGGGACAATTCTTGGTGAGCTCAGGGTGAGTAAATTTCTTCTTGATAGCAAGCTCCCTAAGCAGGAAACAGTTTCATTCAGATCAGGGAACCTGAGAGATCCTCAAAAACTTCCTCAAGCTCTGATGGCGACGGGATATAAGTATGATTCAAGTGGCACAACCGGAATGCATCTCACGAACTTCCCGATTCGTCTCACTTACAACAGACGTGGCAAATCATACGTGAATGTCTTTCGTTTTCCGGTAACAGTGGAAGATGAAAAAATGCCGCCGCTCTTTGAAAGAATGGGAAATTCAAACAAGACTTGTGAAGAAGTCGCGAAACTCAAAGCGGTGTGTACGATTCTCGTGCATCCGAATATCAGAGGTCACAAGCTCGATTACGTGTTGGGAACAATCAAATACTGGAAGGACCGTGCTCACTTCAGCACAGTCGGAGAGTTTGGTGATTGGTGGTCAACAAGGGATCAACTGAAAGTCAGCGTCGCTGGAAATGTGATCTCCATCGAATCGGTGCTTCCAATGAAAGGACTTCCGCTCGAATTACCTGATGGTAAAACGAAACTTGTGGACCTTGAATCGGGAATGAATAAATTTGATTTTTAAAGCCAGGAACTGAAAGTGAGAAAGTAGTTATCTAGTTTGCGGTTCGATTGAGTGAATTCAATATACTCGTTTTCTTTCTCTTCAGTTACCTGATTGTTTTCTTGTGAGCTGTACGATGAAGCATAAGGCTTACCGGTAGCATCGCCATCATTCCTGTTAGTATCGCCATTTCCATAAAAGTATTCCTTGTTCATCTTATGGCCTCCTTGCCCGGTTTCGAGTCATCCATCCTGGTTAACTCTCTTGCTTTCTATAAAGCAGGATCCGTGCCAAGGGACTTTTACGGGGGAACAAGGAGTTAGGAAGAGGGTGGTTTCAGAGTGCTCCCGGCCTAAACTGCACCACACTGAAGCCTTTGGCCTTTTTGCTCCCTTTATTCTGGCCCCTCCGCCACACCAGGCAACAACGAAATCATTTCTTTGCTCTATACTCTGCCAATGTTTACGCTGCTCCTTCTCACCGCACTAAATACCAACCCCTTCACCTGTTATGAAAGTCATACGTCTGGCTCCGTATGCCATCAGGAAATGAAATCCTGGGTTAAGAGTCATCCGGAAGATGCATTCAAGGCCGGTAAAATTACCAGGCTATACATGAATCATTGGCTCGCGGTTCCTTTCTTTGAACAAGCAATCGGAAGAGAGGATTTTAAGTGCAAAGACAATGATCTGAGACTCGCCGTACTTGGTGCCTATAATTTGCCCGCAACTGGTAATGAGAGTGTTCTGAGGGCCGCGGATAAGATTGCCTTCCTCGAATGTTTTCGTGAATTCAAAAAACCGCTCTATGAAGCAGCGGCACCTGACACTCACACCTTTGTCAATGTCTGTTCAAGGCTCTCTCTTAAGGGAATTAAGAAGAAAAAGTGCGACGAACTGCTTCCACGCTCGCAATTTTAAGTTTAGTTCCTGATTTTCATCTCATAAACTTAGGGCATGAAAAACACTCTATTTTTGCTCATTGGATTTTTATTCCTCTTTTCTGCAACTGCATCGACTTTGAATGAAGTGGATGAGTTGATTAACAAGCAGCAGTTTCAGGAAGCTTCCAAAAAATTAGCTCCGCTTGTTGAAGAAGCACGAAAGAATAAAAAGGATACCGAGTACGCAAAACTTCTCGCAAAAGAAACTCTCTTAAAGCTTGGCCTTCATGGATATGAAACGGCGATTGAAGATCTTCGTTCAAGAGAATGGCCGAAAGAAGCATTACCACATGCCATGATCAGTATTGTGTATGGCCGCTCACTCAAGCTTTATCATGAATCTTATTCATGGGAGATCAGGAAGCGCGAAAAGATCACTTCTAAAGACAAGTTTGATTTAAAGACACTCACTTCTGATGAAATTTTTGAAGAAGCTTACAAGGCCTACGATAAGGCATGGGTAATGAGGGAGAGTCTTGGGAAACTTCCTCGTGATGCCATGTCTGATGTCATCCAGCCCAATACATTTCCTAAAGA
>JBEIQF010000485.1:0-1967 GCA_040376635.1 Halobacteriovoraceae bacterium | reverse complement strand
GTCAAATAAATCCCCAGAGACAATTAAGACTCCTAGTAACTAACAAAAGAGTCTTATGAAAAACACAATCCTTGCAATTGCTCTCATGACATCATTCTCGGCACTCGCTAAAGATAAAATCGTTGGCGGTGAACGTGTAACGAATTTAAAAGAAGTTTCTTACTTCGTGAGTCTTTCAGGCGTTTGTGGTGGTTCAATCATCTCTCCAAAATGGGTTCTAACAGCTTCTCACTGTGCTGGTTACTTCTCAGAAGCTAAGGGTGGCACACTTCAGATTAAAGAAACTGGCCACAAATATAAAGTTAAGCGCGTGATCAAACACCCTGACTATAACCGTTCTACATTCAGCAATGATTACGCTCTGGTTGAATTGAATGAATCAATCGATTTCGCTAAGACAGGTCTTTCGGCGATCAAACTTGCTACTCCTGAATTTGCTGAGTCTGGTGCACAGGATGCTGGTGTTGATTCAACTGTATACGGTTACGGCGATATTGAAGATGGCCGCGACAACGTTGCTGGTACATTGAATAAAGTAATCGTTCCTATTGTTTCTAATGAAGAAGCAAATCGTGCAGAATCATATGACGGTCAGGTTGATGATACAATGATCGCTGCTGGTTACGCTGGCGGTGGTAAGGATTCTTGCCAAGGTGATTCAGGCGGTCCACTTGTCGTATTCGATGCTCACAATGAGCCGGTTCAAATCGGTGTTGTAAGCTGGGGTGAAGGCTGTGCAGGTGCAAACAAATACGGCATCTACTCAAAAGTATCTGGTGCATTTGAATGGATTCAGAAAACGATCTCTGCTAAATAATCTCTTCTTTCATGGCGCCGTTCGCTCCTTCGGACGGCGTCTATATTTCAAACTAAATGTTTAAGTATTAATCGAACACTGATAAACAGGGTGAGAATGCCTGTCCCTTTCTGAATAAGCTGATACGAAACTTTCGAATGCGTCCCTAAACGTGAGCCAATCTGGCCGCCAAGAATCACAGCTATAAAGAGTGGAAGTAATGTCGATCCTTCAGGGACTGAAGAATCCTTCATGAATTGTCCTGCGAGACCTGCCAGGGAATTCAGAAAAATAAACATACTCGCAACTGCGGCCGCATCTTTTGAGCGGGCCCACTTCAAGTTGATAAGAATTGGTGAAAGAAAAATTCCGCCGCCGATTCCCACCATGCCGGAGAGTAAACCGAGAAAAGCTCCGACTGTAAGTGATGTCACCATTCCGGGATTTTTTACTTCTTCAACTTTGTGATCAGGTAAAAAAAGAATTCTGATTCCGCACAAAGCGAGCGTGATTGTCAGAAGAATGAAAAAAGTTTTTTCTGTAAGAGGAAAGCTTCCTCCAAGAAACGCCATGGGTACTGAACTCAGAACGAAGGGGAGAATAAGTTTCTTATTGAAATGACCTTCTTTCATGTAGTGATAACATCCACCGGCCACAACGAGCAGGTTACACATGAGAGAGATTTTAGGAATGAGTGTGAAGGGAACACCGCCAGCAGCGAGAATTGCGATATAAGACGATCCTCCGCCAAATCCAACGGTCGCATAGAGTAGAGCAATCGTGAAAAACGAAAGGATTAAAGTGAACAAGCTCCACCTTTTAAGGAATAAAGCTTCGTATATCCCTCGAGCCTTTTCTCTTGGACAAGACGCTTGGATTTGATGCCACGGTGACAGTAGACCACAACCGGTTTTGGTGAATGCTGGTAGGCGGACAAATCATCTGTTTCGCGCACATCAACTAATACTGCGTCCATTGTATGGAGAGCAGAAACATCGATTTCAAGATCATCCTGGATGATTTCGACTTTGCCTTCGCAAGTTAAGCAGTTTTCTTTACGAAGGTTTTTGATTTTCATCTGCGAGAGACTCTTCAAGTTCATGAAGAATGTATCAACGGACGTATTGTTTTTTCCTTCATTCAGGAAAAGAAGAGCTTCGTTCGCCTGAAT
>JBEIQF010000377.1:0-3127 GCA_040376635.1 Halobacteriovoraceae bacterium | reverse complement strand
GTTTTAGCAAAGAGGCGATTCAAAAACTTGAGAACCTTGTCTGGAAGGGTAACGTTCGTGAGCTCGAGAACGCTATCGAACGTGCAGTCGTATTAACTTCTGCAGAAGTCATCATGCCGGAAGATCTTCCTAGCGAAGATTCATATCCACCGATGGCCGAAGCCGAAAGCAAAACAGGGACGAAGGGTCTCAGCTTCGAAGAAGACAAGCCCATCACACTTGATGAACTCTCTAAAAAATATATCCAGTTTATTTTCGATAAGAATGACGGTGCTAAAGAGCAGACAGCTAAAGATCTTGGCATCGATAGAAAAACTCTTTATCGCAAATTAAAAGAGATGAATCTTAATTGATGTGAGTGTTTACCCAGAGAGAAAAGTCTGTGAGCGCAAGCTCGATTTCTTTCTGGTTGTGAGCGGCGGCGGCCACTTCTAAGTGCGAACCAATTGATGAAAGATCAGGATGCCCAAAAGTCATACCATTTCCTTTAAGTTGATGCCCGACCTTCTCTAATTCCGAGAAATTTTCATTCTCCAGATTCAACAGACAAATCTCGAGATCCTTTTTTCTTCTCTCCATGTAGCGAGTTTGAATATCAACTGGAACTTCCATTTCATCCTCCGCATTTGCTTAAAAAAGGGAATAACACCCCAAGTAAGTGAGTCAAAAATCCCCTCGGTCAAAACAATTACTACATAAATGATTGAAAAAACAATTCATTTTATATGGCATATTTTGTGCTTCGTCTTACGAGCTAACACGTCACGGTCCGAATGGATTGACGCAAAAAAAGAGAGATCGGCATCCCAAATACCTGCACACAAATACGTTAGCGCTCCAATAAAAGCAGCCGACATACCACCTCGGATTTCTTCGGGGTGGTATTGCTTTATTCATGCTACACTCACTCGCATGAATCAAATTCCTGAGATCCGAGAGGGTCAATCCATTGAGCTTCTAAAAGAGCTTCACATTCTTACCCGTGATGGGAAACTTAACCAGGATTCCCGTCGTAAATTGAAACAGGTTTATCACCTCTACAATTTCATCGAGCCCCTTCTTAAAGAGTTAATAAAGGACGATAAAGAACAATTGTCACTTGTCGATCATGGGGCCGGAAAGTCGTACCTTGGATTTATTTTGTATGATCTCTTCTTCAAGAATTTAAAATTCGGAGAGATCTACGGGATCGAGACAAGAGAAGAACTTGTTAAGAAATCCGAAGAACTTGCAAAACGTCTTAAATTTTCTCGTATGAAGTTTGAGAATCTCTCTGTTGAGGATTCCATTACATCGAATAAAATTCCTGAAACTGTAGATATCGTGACAGCTCTGCATGCATGTGACACGGCAACTGACGATGCTATCAAATTTGCTCTTGAGAAAAAAGCCCGCTATGTCGTCCTGGTTCCTTGTTGTCAGGCGGAAGTTGCTACGTACCTTAGGAAGAATAAGGGACAAAATCTGGGGAAAAGTGTCCTGACTGAAATCTGGCGTCATCCCATTCATACCCGAGAGTTTGGAAGCCAGATCACTAATGTCCTCAGATGCCTGGAATTAGAATCACACGGCTATCAGGTGACAGTGACTGAATTGATTGGGTGGGAACACTCAATGAAGAATGAATTGATCGTAGCGCAGTTTAAAGACCTTCCGAAGGCACATCCAAAGCACCGTCTCGAGACACTCCTGAAAGAACTCAATTTAGAAGAAATGAAATTCCGATTCCTGGAATAAAAGAAGGGCCCCGAGAGGCCCTTTTTTTATTACTTAAATTCGTAATGGATAGTCGGTTGATTGATAGAGTATTCAACGGTCCTGACTTCGCAATTCAATTTGCCTTTAGCAAGTTTGCAGTCGCGTTCTTCTTTATTCACTGGATAGAAAGTGGAGCCTGGTTTAGCGACAATCAATCCAAGGAAAAAGAGGGCAGCACAAGTCATAAAGTAGTGCTTCTTGATCTCCATTTCAAACCTTCTTTAAATCAATTTAAAGAGCGTCACTTAACAATTTTTTTACCAACTACCAGTGAAGCAATGAAACTGATTACAGCAAGAATGAGGAAGATAAACAGTAGCGTTTTACCGATATCTACAGAAAGTCCACCGATGCCATTTGCACCCAGAAGGATTGCAACGAGGCCCAGGACGAAAAATGCAATTGCTGCTCTTAACATAAATATCTCCTTGTCTAGTTCGAGACCGTCTTAGGTATGTACTCGCAGGATTTGTGCCAACTAGTGATTCTCAACATTTTACCGACTTAAAAGTTTATGCAGTGTTTTCCTGGGGGCATTCTTCCACTTACTTAACGCAGAAATTGAGTCTTTGTGACTCATGGAGAGGGAGCAAAAATTACTTTCTGCTCCCCGTTGATAATTTATCTGAATTTCAAAAGTTCACTGATAACGCCTTTTTTCTCAAGTGTTGAGCGGGCAAGATCATAGCCTTTTGAAAGATCTTCTCGAAGCTTCAGCAGATCTTCTCTGATCACATCATATTGTTCTCTAAGAGGATCAATAACTGATGTCTTTTTCTCAGGTGCTGGAGAAGCTGATGGACCTCCTGGCTGTGATGCTTTTTTACTCATCGCTTGTAAAACTTTTTCGGCATGACTTCTTCTTTTATTGTCGACCAATTTATTGCTCATAAAGCCTCCTTGCTTCTTCGGCGTATTTTTATAAAGCAAATGGGGTGCCAGATTTTGGCATCAATCATGCTTCTTTAATTTTGAGATTTTTATCTTAAAAGATAACCAACATAGGAGGATATATGTTGAATCAAGAGCAGTTCGAAGGAAAATGGAAAGAAATTAAAGGTGGGATTAGAAATCTCTGGGGAAAATTAACTGATGATGAATTAGAAAGTGTTAAAGGAAATATCACTGAAGTTGCAGGTCTCGTAGAAAGAAAATACGGAGACACAAAAGAAGACATTAAAGAGAAACTTTCGCAACTGATGGACTCATTTGATAACGACACAGACAAAAATATATCTCCGGATGTGAGTTCCTATGAAAGAAGCCCTCTAGGTGCAAGAACTTCTCAAGCATCACAACTTCAGGACTCTGACATTAAAACCCGATCGCCTGAACGCGCCGCTTTTGATCAAAATACTTATGAAGCATC
>JBEIQF010000132.1:0-8418 GCA_040376635.1 Halobacteriovoraceae bacterium | reverse complement strand
TGAATTTATCAAGTGGGCAGCTGCTCAGGATTTCGACATTTGCATTAATGGCGATGGCCTTGAGATGGCACAAGCATCTTACTCAAAGATGATTACTGACATGCCTGAAGTCGTTCGCACGATCAAAAATATCAATAAGCAAAATCATTCTATCTATTACGTTGTGGGTAACCACGATATGTCGCTTGAAAACTTTCTGGAAGACTGGGGTTACTTCAAAGTGTCTCCTTTTCTGAATGTGACCAGTGGTAATGCTCGAATCAGGATTGAGCACGGACATCTGTATGATCCGTTTTATGTGAAGCATCCGCGCTTGTATGATTTTCTCACGCATGCTGGCGGACTTTTGTTAAAAATTTCTCCGAGTTTTTATAAATCATGGATTGGGTTTGAGAAGTGGAGAGCAAAAGCACGTGCGAAGAAAACTGGAATTATTGGAGAGCCGCCGGAATTTGCAGAAGCGGCTAGAGAAATTTCCCAGCGCGGATTTGATTGTGTAGTATTTGGACATACTCATCACCCAGGTGAAGTTAAACTTGATAATGAGAAGCGATACCTAAATCCGGGTTCATGGTTACTTTCCTGCCATTATGTAGAAATTAATCAGGGAGAGGTGACTCTTAAAAATTGGTCTTTGGAAGATAATTTTTAATCAATTCAACATTCGAGAGAACGTCATTTTTTCTTCGGTTAGCCTCATTCAAGGAATAAGGGTCATGTTGTTTCTTGCGATCTTGTATGTTTCGATCATAGATTGAGATGATATTATTTTCGATCACTGAAAGTGCTTTCTCGAATTCAGCTTTACCGCCAGATTTCCAAGTTTGTTTCATGATGTTACGTATAAGTCGACTTTTCATCTGGAAATATTGAAAAGGGTCACCCCAAAGTTTACTGGGAAGAACATCATAGATGAGAGGCTCAGATAAGCCTGTTGATCCATTAACATACCAAAGCATATTATCCGGCAATGTTGAATGAATCGTTCCAAAAGTCATGACAATGGCGAGCCATGAGTAGAAATTTTTCTTGTGGATGTAATGATCAAGATTTTCACCTTGATATGAGAGTTCAAGCATCTTGGCAAATCTTGAATAGGTTGATTCTGAAGCTGCTTTACCCTGAAAAACAGGTGAATAGAGAATAGGAAGAGATCGAAGATTAGAAGTATCCCATTGGCCAACGTTGAAGAGAGGATTATAGATCCCTCCTGCATTCTGAGCATACCACCAGATATTATTTTCTTTGATAAGAAGAGATTCTGTTCTTCCATTCATCTCAAAAAGACTTCCAGAATCTCCTTGTTTGATAAAATAGGTTCCAGTGTTTACTCCATTGATTGAGATATTGGAAAACTTAGCACCAGGAGAAATAAGCTCAAGTTTTTTGGATATTTCATAGGCAACAATTTCGGATTCATGACCCTTGTCATCGGGAAGAATCAAATCAACTTTCTTCCAACCCCAGAAAGGCGAAGCTTCCTTAAATTTAATTCTGTATGAACGTTTGATGCCTTGCCAGTGTTTTGGAAGATCACCTCTCAAACGAATTTTGCAGGGAGTGGAAAGGTTGTTTTTTACAACATTGCAGGAAACCCATTCTCTTGATTCATCTTTAAGGAATCCATTCTCAATGGATTTAGATGCCATCATATCTAACTTTTTAAATCCTAACTTATTTACCTGAATCCTGAAGTCTGGCTGAGCCGACAGTTTAAATTCAGACAAAAGATTCTGAGTGAAGAAAAATACGAAATTTTTCTCCCGAAAGGATAAAATGCCTAAGATCAACGTAAGAGCAATTGAGAGTATGAATGAGGCTTTAATCATTCACTTCTCCAAGTTTCATCTTCATCCCGGTGGCATATTTTGAAAATGACTGAACTACTGACATTTTAGACAACCATTTCATCCAGTGTGCCTGAAAAACGGATTCAGTTTTAACTTCCAGAATAGAATCCTTAAATTTCCATTCAAACCTTTCACTTTTAAAAGTGATATCCGAATCGAGGGTCACTCTTCCCCATGGATAAATAAATTCGTGACGTTGGTAGTAAACCGTCAAGGTAGGATTAAGACCGACAAGCCATGGCTCTGATGATCTTCCCGCCATAGCCTTTGTGAATGTAGATGCTGAAATTTCATGACGTTTTTTGCTGATGAGGGAGCCACTTCTTTTTTTCAATTCCAGGTAAAGAGGTGAATCAGAAAAAGATCTGGAATATGTTCTGATTCTAATTTTATGTCTTTCATAATTGCCATCAAGTTTCGCATGATATGAACTAAGATTTCTGTCATCGAAATACACGGAATTGACATCGTAACTTTTTACAAATTTTCCCTCTAAGCGCAGATGAGAAAGCGCAGAGGCTACATCTTTCTGGCGAATAATAAATTTCAGTTCAAAGCGTTGCATTTGAACTCACTTTACCGGATGTGATGAGGTACTTGCCAGATTTTTTCGTCACTGGTGCCTGATGAAAGTTTGCACTTGGTTCAGGATAAAAATGTTTACCTAGGTATTGATGAAGAATTATTTCTGCTTCTGATATTTCAAAATTATCAACTTCTATTGAAGCACCATCTTTGTTTGCGATACCGATTTTACTTTCGCCAACAACAAGAGCATCAATCATAAGTTGATTTTCTTCTCCATTGCTTATCGCCTTGTCCTTGCACTTAAAGAGACTGATTTTTTCGGCAATAATTTTTCCGCCAGAAAAATCCATACAATCATTTCCGGCTCCGTTAATGTCTGCATTTGTGACCTTTATGTCAGACCAATCAATATCAATCGCGTCTGACAAAGAGTCAGAGATGGTTAAATTCTGAATATTACCTTTCGCCCATTTGAAATTAACTCCGTCCTCGGCCTGAGAATGAGATATCGTCAAATGATCCACTTCATATTGTCCCGTGATGAAGTTGAGCATTCCCGTATACTTCATACCGATGAATTCAAATCCTTTTCCACCAGAAGCTTCAAGATAAGAAATTCGACTGATTCCTCCCGGACTCAAAATCGTCATCCCTCTCCAGTGATCCCCTGTTAACACGACGGGCGATTTTTTTTCGCCTCTAATTTCTACCGGTGATCTTGAGAAGAGACCTCCATGCTGATTGAAATGAAGTATTGCACCGGCTTCAAAGATTAATTTTAAGTTTTCAGGAATCACCAGCATGTCAGATACTTTGTGAACTCCCGAAGGAATAATCCATTGCTTTTCATTCTTGATGCAAAATTTGCAATTTGGGACTTCATTGATTGGAAAAATTTCTGGAGAAACTTTTGCATACTCTGATGGAAACTTAAAAGATTCCTGAGGAGAAGGTAACCTTGGAAGTAAGTAAGGAGTAACAATACCGTTTGTTATTGATGCTGGAGGTATAACCATTCCATCAAGATTTATCGCGGATGATGATAGATTTAGAGCCTCTAATCTTGTTTCATTTCTTTGAATTAAGACAACTGGAAATTTTTTGGGCTGAACATTTGATTCTTGAGTTGAGAATCCAGATACAAAATAATTGTAAATAATGAGACCAGTAACAAAATTATAAATAAGAGATAGTGGCAATAAAAATTTAGTGATTCTCATGGAAGGCCAGATGATCAGCACCTAAACCACGAAGCTGATCCATAATCACCGCTTCTGATTGTGAGAATTTGTATTCTGCCATGTAATCCCATCCATCAGAATGTTCCTGCCAGTGAAGTGTTCTGTGTTCACCTAGGACCTTTCTGATTTCTTCGAGTGGAATTTTTCCCTTTCCGCGAATGACTAGTTGTTTTTCAGTTTCAGAGCCGGTTTTTGTTTTCTCGAAAACAAAGAGCACCCCTCCAATGATAATTGTGGAGAGAATTGTAACTTTATAGCTGAATGTGCCGCAACCCAGACCAATGGCGATCAGCCAGAAGATATAAACCATGTCACGGGAACTTTTAATCACATTACGGAAACGTATGATGGAAAGAGACCCAACCATACCAATTGAAAGAGCAAGATTTGATCCAATTAACATCATCACAACTGTCAGGACCGGAGCTAGGAACAGGAGAACAGAATTGAAGTGTGGATCGAAAGTGTGTTTGGCTTTACTTGAGTGATAAACTATCCGAACAAAATAACAGAGAGCAAAAGACAAGAGTAAAGCTGTAAGCGCGTCCAAAAGACTCGTAGGACCACTGGCAAGCGAACTCATTTTTTGTAGATCTTGTATCATTTTTCAAATCTTACCATGAATTCCTAGTAAGATAGATTAAAAATAATATGATGAAGTTTAAGTCTCTTCTTCCCCGCATCTCAGGTGTGATCATACTGGTGTCCCTGCTAGTGCTTGGTACTATTGTCCGTAAGAAGCAATATTATCTAGGTGCCCAGCATTTTGATGTCGATGAAGAAACCTATGCCGAATTTAAGAAACCCATTTTTAAAGATATCACTTCCCAAAGTGGTATAGATCACGAACATATTCGTCCGATAGTTGATGAACTTATCTACAGAAGGATTGATTCTTTTTTTGTATCTCCTGGTCTCTCAATAGCCGACTACAATAGTGATGGATTTCAGGACATCTTTATTCCATCAACTTCTCCGCATGTTAAAAATAAACTCTATCTCAACCAAAAAAATAAAACGTTTAAAGATGTATCTGCTGAATGGGGAATCGAATGGAATAAAGCGGGGAACCTTGCCGCTGCTACAGCGACAGCTTTTGATGCCAATGAGGATGGGCGACCTGATCTACTTCTGACGGGAATGGGTTGTACGCATTTCTGGATTAATGAAGGAAATAAGTTTTCCCTAAAGCAGGACTCCGGTCTCATGGATTGCAGAAATGCTCTTGCCGGAATTCCATACGATCTCAACAATGACGGAAAACTTGATATCTATATGCTGAGATACTGGGGACCTCAGGATATGTTTGTTCTGAAGACTCCTTATATTTACGTCAACAATCTTTATAATGCTGATAATGGCGGGATAAATAACGTCTTCATCAATAAAGGGCATGGAACATTTACAGATGAAACCAAAGTCTGGGGTGGTAATGACAGTCACTGGAGTTATGATGCCGCCTTTGTTGATATGAATGACGATGGAGTAACTGATCTTTATATCTCAAATGATTATGGGCCGGATCAGCTCTATGAAATCCGTGAAAAGAAAATCGTTCATACAGACCGATTTGAAGTTCCTGATCGTCGCTATGGCATGAATGCTTCACTTGGTGACCTGGATGATGATTATAAACCTTCGCTTTTTGTTTCTAATGCTTATGAAGGTCCTCCTTATGGTTTAACGGGGAATTTTCTCTGGAAAATGGATAAAGATCTTGCGGTTGATACAGCGATGAAAAAAAATGTCATGCGCTGTGGATTTGCATGGGGAGCATCTTTTGTAGACTGGAATGTGGATGGATGGGTTGATCTCTATGTGGCGAACGGATTTATTTCTACGAAAATTGCTCAGCAAAAAGAGATTCCACGTTATTTAGAGAAAGAAGCCAATATTTATAACGCACTTCAGATTCGCACTCTACCTGGTGAGCTTTCTTCAGACATTAGAAATTGGGTAGCATTTACAAAAGACAATGGATTACATCGTGGACAGCGTGATTGCCTATTCATGAATTATAAAAATAAATACATGGTTGATATGGCTGAACAACAGGGCATGGATCAGCTGAGAGGTGATAACCGTGCAGTTGGGGTTCTTGATATGGATAACGATGGTGATCTTGATTTCATCCTGACTTCAAGAAATGTACCGACAACTGTCTGGGAAAATATCGTCAATCCTCCTCCACACAAATGGATTGGAGTGACCTTAAAAGGTGTCACTGGCCACGCTTCTGGAACAGGCGCCAGAGTCACGATCAAACAAGGTGATAATCAACAATCTCGATGGAACACAGGAGGAAGAAATGGGTTTCTCGCATCGTCAGATATCAGAAATCATTTCGGTCTTAGAGAAAGTGGACCAGTTGATGTAATTGTAAAATGGGCCGATGGTAAAGTGAATACGTGGAAAAATCTCAAACCCGGTCAGTATCATTTATTAGAAGAACAAAGGAATGCTCATGAGCTTCCTTGATAAGTGCAGGAAAATCTTCCCACCGTTTTATCTGCAGCCACTGATTCTTCTCGGGTACAATATTGTTTCACGTGCAGTATTTAATTTCGAAAGACCGACTTGGGTTTTTGTCGTAGGTATTCTGTGCGGGATCATTGTGCATTGTCTTGTTGGATATTTTGTTTATAAAAAAATTGGTAACATCGCCATCTCATTCACGGTATCGTTTGGTGGAATGCTTCAAATGTATAGTCCGGAGCTTTGGCCCTACATTATGATTCCTATTATAGGAAATTTATCGAAGGGCTTCATCAGATACAAAGGTAGGCATTTTTTCAATCCTTCTAACTTTGCCTTGGTTCTCATGTTTGAATTATTTCCCCATACCGTTGTGGGGAATTACAGTGTGTTCAGTAGTTATCTCGGTGTAGCTTTTATTTTCTTCATTCTTGGTACGATCAATGTCCTTTATGCCAAACAAGCCACGGTGGCCTTCTCCTGGTATATTTCTTTCTGGGTCATTAATTATGCCCGATACCTGATTGAGCAGCCGACTTATAACTTTGCTTATCTTGCGCTTAATCCTCTTCTCATTCTTTTTACTTTTCATATGATGACAGATCCAATGACCACTCCAAAAACGAGAATCGGTAAAATTCTCTTTGGTGTGACTGCAGCTGTTATCGATGCATTTTTACGTAATCGTAACTTTCCTCAAAGCAATTACTATGTATTATTTGGTATGTGCGCTTTCTTGCCGATAATTTGGGAGATTGAGGCGAAGTGGATGGCGCGCAATGGTGAAACTCCAAGCTGGGAAAAAATTGGTTCGAAAACTGTGTAACGGAGATATTTATGAAATTTGTTTTACTGTTTCTTTTTTCATTTAATTTAATGGCGCAAACTACAGATGTTCGTCAGGATAAATCTCATGCTTGCGCTACAGATTTTCCTGTTTACTGTAAGGATGAAGTTCCTTCTGATACTAACTACTGGAACTGCCTTGGCAGAAAAATGAACTTGCTTTCGCCAAAGTGTACTGAGTTCATGACAGGCATTTACACTCGTCTCAATGCTTGCGGTAAAGACATTCTTGCTCTTTGTCCCGGCACAAAAAAGAACTATGGAAACTGGTCAAAATGTCTCGCTGGCAGAAAAAGTGAAGTAAGCTTAAAATGTGCAAAAATGCTTTCCGATATTGAAACTCGCCATTCAAAATGGGATGAAGCTTACAAGGCATGCAGTAGGGATAAGGCCAAACATTGTGGGTCTCTCGAACCACGTGAGTGTATGGGAAAGATTGTCAAACTTCCCTCGGCCGATCAGACTCCTGAATGCAGAGCAAAGCTCGCGACAATGAAATCTCCTTAATCCCTTCGTTTTTCCTTCAAAAAACCCGCCTTGCGAGGCGGGTCAATTCTTTACCCCTCACATAATTCCAAGGTATAACTTCTGAACATATTTCAGGAGGGTCGAATGCTGACCAACGAACAACGTCGTGAGCAACTCGCTACTTTGAGTTCACAAGCAGAACTTGGTGGTGGTGTTGAAAGAATCAACAAGCAACATGAGCAAGGTAAGTACACTGCTCGCGAAAGAATCAGTAAACTTCTTGATTCAGAATCATTCATTGAATTCGATAAATTTGTTGTCCATAGCTGTAACAATTTCGGCATGGAAAAAACGAAGTATCTTGGTGATGGTGTTATTACCGGTATCGGTAAGATCAACGGTCAGCAAGTTGCAATCTTCTCGCAAGATTTTACATGTTGGGGTGGAGCACTTGGTGCCTCTCATGCAAAGAAGATCTGCAAGGTTATGGACTTCGCTCTTGAAAATAAAATCCCGGTTGTTGGTATCAACGATTCTGGTGGTGCTCGTATTCAGGAAGGCGTAGATGCTCTTGCTGGTTACGCGGAAATTTTCTACCGTAACGTACAAGCTTCTGGTGTTATTCCTCAAATCTCATTGATCATGGGTCCATGTGCTGGTGGAGCAGTTTATTCTCCGGCGATGACAGACTTCATTTTCATGGTTGATAAAACGTCATACATGTTTGTGACTGGCCCTGATGTAATTAAGACAGTGACTCACGAAGAAGTAACGAAAGACGCTCTTGGTGGTGCTCACACTCACAATGAGAAATCTGGCGTTGCTCACTTTAGAACGGATGATGAAGACGATTGTTTTGAGCGCGTGAGAGAGCTATTTGCTTTCATCCCGGCTTGCAACAAAGTTAAGCACTCATTGAAACTCACAACTGATTCAGTGGTGAGAGCAAATAACAAATTGAAAAATTTCGTACCTGATAACTCGAAGAAGCCGTACGACATGCACGAGCT
>JBEIQF010000249.1:0-5320 GCA_040376635.1 Halobacteriovoraceae bacterium | reverse complement strand
TCGATTCCACTGCTCCTATTCCTACTGAAGCAGTGACAACAGCATCTGTTGCCATGGATAAATGTCAGGAGGATGATCTTTCGGCATTTGCCTGTCCCATCAAATCAACGATTGTTCTGCCGGATTTAAATTCTTTTTTAAGTACCATGTCGACCTTTACTCCTCAGGGAGTTTCGCGAAGAACCCCGGCCGTTTATACGAAAGAGAAATGTGATTGTTTTGAAAAATCAGTTAACAAAACATTTACGTCGATTGAGAAAAGAGTCAAATTTGATCTGGAAATTGCTTCTGAAAGACAACGAATCAATGAGGTAATCTTCAATGCCGCTGGTAAAAAGATCATCAATGCTTTTGCCGCAAACCTTGAAGATATAAACTTTTACAAAACCAATAACGTTCATGCAATTGGTGGTGATAGATTTGCAAACGAATTTCAATGTACCGATGCTGAAGAGTATAAGAAGGTAATTACCGCCGACTGTAATCGAAATGGTATCAGTGCCGGAGTTATTAAAGGTCGTACTGAAGCCCTTCTTGGAGCGTTCGGTGACTTTAAAGGTCAGTCAACGATTGAAGGTAAATTTCGGGAACTTCAGAATGAAGTACTGAATGCCCGGTTGGATCCTTCGAAAATCCAGGAAGGCGGTCCAAGCAGTTACTCACGTCGCGACTACGATAAAGTCCGATTCGGGATTTCACAGAGACGTGATGAAGTTAAGTTCATGAGTGAGCTGACTGATGCCGTGATGGATGATGCTGAATTAAGCGCGTTTGTGACTCAGGAGATTGATTCAGGAAAACGTCCTGGACATGCGCTTATAAAACTTGTGTCTGATGAATCGAACCCGAAGGTTAAGAATCTCCTCAATAAAATTGCTAAAAGACATAACGATATCGGTTTTTATAAAAACCTCAGCGTAGCTTTAAAAACTTCAAATCAGGAAGATCTTAAATCGTTAATGTTTAACACCTACGATCTCGCAACAGATATGCATCCGGGTCTTAAAGCTATTTTCAGAAGTCCAGAACTCTTCCGTAAGACTCATTCTCAGATGGAGGCCCGTGGTCAACATGATCTGATTGCGGAGCTTGATCGAGATCCGGAACTTCTTAAAACCTTTTTCAAAAATAGATGCGAAGGTTTGATTGCTCAATTCAGTGAAGCTATCTGTGTTAAGAGCTCTGACTTTACAGATATGGCCAATAAAGAAGATCTGGATAAACTTCTTTCCACTGTCTCTAACCAGATCAGCCCTGTACTGAAGGATGCCATTCTTTGCAGGATGCCGAATAACAGTAAAGACTCCAATTCAATCTTCACGAAACTATCATTCAACATGGGTGATAAACTCATGATGGCCGATTATTTTAAACGAAAGGTAAATCCAAGTGAAGGACCTGCCAGTCGATTTGAAAAATTTGCGATGGAGTTTAGTTCAGGAGGTAATAACTCCCGTTATATGGAAGAAATGGCAGATTACAAATCTGAGCTGAGAAAACCTTCAGCTGAATATGCGGCAATCGATCAGGCAGCAGCTTCAAAAACTATTGAGACGATTGCACAAACTGCTATTCCTCAGGTCCAGGAAAAGATTGAACCGCAAATCGCCCAAAATTTTTCTAACAACTATGCAGCTGCAAGCACAGTTGCGCCTGAAAAAGATCAAGGACAACATAATAAAGATCACCGTGACCCTCGATCTATGTTAAGAGACTTCCTCGCCGATGAAGAAAGTAAGGAGGAAGTGGAACGCCATCTTTCAAATATCAGTCCTAAAGATCAGCAGGAACTTGAACGTCTTCAGGCCGAAATTGCCTCAGATAGAGAAAAAATTCTGGCCCTCACTCAGGAATCAGAACGTCTGAGACTAATGGGCTATCAGGAACAAGTCAGGGTTGCAGAAGCGGCCGTGAATGAATCACAAACAAACAATAGAGCTTCAATTCGAAGAAATCCATCATATCAAGAAGAAGTAGAAACTGAGAGTTCTTTAGCTCCTCTACCAGCTAACCAAACTGCAGCAGCTCGTGAAACATCAGCAGCATCATCTTCATCAACAGCATCTACGTCAAATGGAAGAGGGAGTGCTGGAGTTCAGCGATCGCTTGCCTCATTAAACTCTGCACTTCCCAATTCAGTTTCGCCGAGTACTCCCCCACTTACAATGACCACAACAGACAGAGGCGAGATTGTCATCCAATCTTCCGGCACTGAAGATGTCAGTAAGGAAGTTATATCATTCGTACAGAAAAACGAACCGGACGTTGATACCCTTAAAAAATTAAAAACATCCGGGATGACGTTTAAGTACAAAGTGATCGAGAACGGAGTTGCCGTAGAAAAAGAAATAAAAGTTAATTACGCTTCCCTATCTAAAGAGGCCAGGCGCTTTCTTGATCAGAAAATTGCAGTCAAAGAGGCAAGAAGAAATTACTCTTACAATGCACTTAGACTGATGCTCGGTCTTAAAGCACAGAAGCAGCTTTAGTCATCGTCATTTTAACAACGTGATGCTAGTATCCTGATATGGAAAAAAAGTGCTGTCACTCTCCTCTCTCTGAAGAAGCGGTCCGGGACATTCTCACTGAGAATGGAATCAACCGTACTAAAGGGAAAGTGCAGATCCTTCAGGAAATCTCCCGCTCACCTAAGCCACTCTCTGTTCCGGAACTCCATGCTCTCTTAGATGAGAGCTGTGATGTCTCAACAATTTTCCGCACCATTACCCAATTCAAAGAAAAACATCTTATTCATGAAGTGAATCTTGATGAGGGATTTTTCAGGTATGAGATGGCTTCAGGTGAAGAAGATCACCTCCATCATCACCATCACGTCAGATGCCGGATTTGTGGGGACATCAAGAATATCGAGAAGTGCGATTTAGGCCCGTTTGAAAAGGCCATCGCAAAGCTTGGCTTTAAAGATATGGAACACCGGCTTGAATTCACCGGTGTTTGTTCTAAATGTTCTAAATCTGGATCTGGGCGCCGATAATAAAGTTTCTCCCAGGAAGTGGTGCCACATCCTTGAGTGTCGACACGTGATTTCTCGCTTCAACATCAAAGATATTTCTCACTCTACCAAAGATATCCACTGAACGTGTCTCACCTACAATGTGGTAAGTGTAGCCAATATTTGTGAGTGCATAGTCTTCAGTACGAGTTTCAACCGGAGCTGTCTTTGTCTGGTGAGCTACGTATTGAACTTCAACATCCCCACTCCACTTCTCTGTCTGATACTCAAGACCTGTTGTGAAACGTGGTGGAGAAATTCTTGGAAGATTTTTTCCTGAATCAGTATCTTTCGCACGAACAAGATCAAATTTATTCAAAAGGAACAGTGATCCTTTTTCCAATTTCTTGATCTCATTTCTGTTATCAAGATCGATTCCGTAAAAGAGAGCGTCCACTTGCTCATAAGCAAATACTGGAACTCCCCCTGAATCTGCACCAGTCGGATTTAAAGAAATATAATCCTTGAAAACTTGAGAGTAGATACTTCCCGTAAAGATGTTCTTTGATCCAGTCGCCTTGAATGTAACTTCAAAAGCTGTCGCTTTTTCCTTAATGAGAGTTGAGTCACCAAGTTCGAATGTTCCTGTCGCTACGTGCTCGCCATTTGCATAGAGCTCCTGGAAAGTTGGTGCACGCTCTGAAATGGAAATAGTTGATTCAAGAGTGTTCTTCTTGGAGAAATCGTAACAGTGTCCGAGTGAAGCATTCATACCAAGATAGTTCTTCTGGTCACTTGATCCGAAGTTTGCTGAAGATTTTTTCCTGATATCAATTGACTCAAGTCGGGCACCAGCTCTAAATGCATTTTTCCCAACAGAGAGCTGTTGGAATGTGAAGAGTGCTACCTTCGTATTTTTTGAACCAGGAAGGAAAGCTTCATCACCTTTGGCACTAAAATCAAAAACCTGAGTCTGGATTCCAGTAACACCATTGATATTTGCAGACTGGTTTACTGCTTCTAATCTTGATTCGTTTCCACTATTGCGGAAAACAGTTCCTGTCGCTCCATCTTCAAGTTCTTTATGGAAGTAATTGGATTGCGCTGATTTCAATTTATACTTTCTGATCGCACCACCCTGCGGGCGATACTCTCCATGAAACTCAAAACGATTCTGAGTCATATCGATTGTCACTGCTTCCTCTGCCACTGAACCATAAAGAGTATTGAAGTGATTGAATGATAGACCATAGTAACCATGATCAAGAATTCTTGATACTGCTACAGCAACGTTGTCCTGCTTGTTAAAGCTATTTGGAAGTTTGTCTTTGGCATCGAGTGTAGGATCTGCTTTACGAGCTTTTGAAGTGGCGGCATGCCCAGGAATTTCCTGGTCTCCAAGATTTCTTGTCGAGCCATCAACATGGAACATCCACTTGTTCTTACCATAGTTAAGGTGGGCCGCCGAGCTTACGCCATTATTTACTGTCTCACCCTGGATGAGAAACTTCGAGAAGACGCCTTCCTCATATTCGTAGTGAATACGATTAGTGACAAGATTTACAATTCCTCCAACAGCTGAAGAACCATAAAGAAGACTCATCGGGCCTCTTACGATTTCCATCTGATCAATAGTGAGAGTATCAACAGGAATGGCATGATCTAAACTTTGTGTGGAAGCATCGAGCGTACCTAATGAATTCTGAAGAACTCTGATTCTATCTCCATCGAGACCACGGATGACCGGACGGGATGCACTTGGGCCAAAACTAGTACTTTGAACTCCGGCCTCAGATGAGAGCGTGTCACCGATACTTGTTTGTCTTCTTTTTGTGAGCTCTTCCCCTTTGATTTTCGTAACACTTGGAACGAAATCAACTAACCCCTGAGAGTCTTCATGTTCGATGACTTGAATATCATCAAGCTCTGCCTCATGAGCTTGTACGCTCATCGACAATAAAATAAGTGGAGAGAGAAATAACGTTTTCATGAAAGCCTTTTTTTGCAAGTCAGTTGCAATTAAGGATATTAAGAAATCGTCTCAATTTCAAGAAAAAGCTCACGTCTAACACTTCGCATCTAGTTGAATTATTTTCAAATGCATGGTCTCCGTCTCCAAATTGCGTTATTAAGTTACATGGCCAAATCCCGTATTCTCGTCGTTGAAGATGAACATTCAATCAGAGAAATTCTTGTTGAGCTGCTTTCTGATGAAGGTTTTGATTGTGACTCTGCTTTTGATGGCAGAGATGCAACTGAGAAACTGATGTTGAACTCTTACGATGTTCTTGTAAGCGACTTTCGTATGCCGAGAATGGACGGAGCTGAACTCTTAAAATGGTGCCGTTCAAACGATATACATCTCCC
>JBEIQF010000497.1:0-1793 GCA_040376635.1 Halobacteriovoraceae bacterium | reverse complement strand
CTAAACAAAGCGAAACAGTGAGTACTTCGGGTGGCTTCCTTGCAGTTGGTGCAAACTTCCAGCTAGCTTTCATCAAGCTTGGTATCGAAGGATCTCAGATCCAGGATACAAGAAGATTCTCAGGTAAATTGTCTTTCGATTTCTAGTATAAAACAGTTACTGGCTTACCATACAAGGGCCTATCCACTTTCATCGTTGGGTAGGCCTTTTTTAATTTCTCCACTATCTGATCAAGCTTCACACCCGGCAAATCAGAATATTCACCTTCGTTGAAATCATTGAAGAAATTATCAAAGTGTAATGGCATGAAAAACTTCGGTTTAAATTCTTTCGCATAACCATTCAGGATTGTTTCATCATCTTTTCTGTTTGCCACACCTTGAATAAGCACATCAACTTTATCAGTGTGTTTTTTGAGAGATGAGATAAATGGTTCTGATCCCTGATCAATGACGATAACTCCATCCGGATGTTTCACGAGATAAAACCATGTCTCACCTACGTGATAGTCCCAAAAACTAAGATTTGTCTTCTCCGGAACATCACCCGGCAAGAAATAAAACAAATGAAGAATCTGTGAGTGAACTCTCTTGATCGGAGTTACAAGAAAATTCCCGATCCGGATTTCATATTCAGGAATGATATTGATAGTGCGTATGCGTGGATCTTTATAGGCCTTTGCTAATCTCTCAGAACTCTTATCCGTATAAAAGATTGCACCCGATAATTTCGAAACCATCGGAGCATCCATCACATGATCAAAATGAGAGTGACTGGCAAAAACAGCATCAATTTTATCGAGATAATTCTTCTTAAGAATCCCAGCAACTAGTTGTTCATCAGACTTAAACTCAGAAATATTGAGCCAATGCTTAATTCCCGGTCTGGTCCATGCTGGATCAAACAGAATCTTCGTTTTCCCGTCATCCAGAAGAACAGATGCCACTGTCAGCCATCGAGCCTCTACATCAGCATATACCGTTTGAATTCCGAGAGTTAAGAAAATAAAAAATAGAGTTTTAAACATCATAGCGATTCTTATAAAATGTGGTTTATGAAAACTTATCAAATAAATAGTACATTTGCCGACAATTATAAATTCCTCATCGGATCGATCATCCCAAGACCAATTGCGGTTGTATCGACGAGAAATATCGACGGTTCAAACAACCTCGCCCCTTTCTCCTTTTTTACAGCTGTATCAGCTAGTCCGATGATCATTGCTTTCAGTCCTATGATCAGAACATCTACTGGTGAATTCAAAGACACCGTTAAAAATATCCTTCGCGAAAAAGAATTCGTGGTGAATTTCTGCACTGAAGATAATTACAAGCAAGTTAATCTTGCTTCGACTGAGCTTCCTTACGGTGACGATGAATTTAAGTTCGCTGGCCTGACAGCAATCGATTCCCAGCTTGTGAAAGCAAAACGCCTTCTCGAGTCTCCTGTGCAGTTTGAATGTGAATTCCGCGACATGCTTTGCTATGGCAAAACACCGGGATCAGGTTCACTTATCACTGGAGAAGTGAAACTCGTTCATATTGATGAGAAAATCATGCGTGATGGAAAGATAGCGACTGATTTATATAGAGCTGTGGGACGTGGAGCGGGTAACGACTGGTTTAAAACAGACAGCCGCTTCGAAGTCGAGCGGCTGACCAAAGCACAAATTCAAAATTAGATTATTGGCAAGTAACGTTAGTTAGAGCAACCTGGCCCATCTGAAGAGTGATGAGAACAGATCCAGTTGTTCCAAGCGCGTTCTCAGAAAGACCAACCTCAACCATATTGTT
>JBEIQF010000314.1:0-3945 GCA_040376635.1 Halobacteriovoraceae bacterium | reverse complement strand
ATGTCATCGATTACCGGATTACTAATGAGCATGGTGAGAAAATTGGTATCGTTCAAAAAGAAGACGGAAAGATTGAATTAGTTTCCGAAAAAGAATCTTTAACTGTTAAGCAAACCGTGGACAAAGTCACGCAAGCTTATTCAAGGCTCAAAATCCTTAATGAAGTAAAGAAGAAAGGCTACAAGAGCGTGAAGGAAGAAAAACTTCCTAACGGTTCAATCAGAATAGTGGTGGAAAAATGGCGATAAAAAAAGAACTCATTATTGAAATACTTCCTGACGGAGATGTGAAAATCAAGTCTGAAGGTTTTAAAGGCACAGAGTGCGAAGAAGAGATGAAGCCTATTGAGAAAGCTCTTGGGGAAGTAAAGACAAGCACAAAAACGAGTGAATACTATCAGCAAGATGTGAAGAAAAAGTCGAATGTCTCAAATTCAACAAAGTGATATTACTATCACTGAAGATGGTAGAGTTTTCATCAGCTTCCTTTGGGATGATCTCTATTCATTGACTGGATTTGAAAAGGGCACATGTGACATTGGCTCTGTTTCCTGGCAAATACCGACTCATTTCAATTTTGAAGACAAATCCGAATATAAGAACTGCTCCTTGTGTCCTAAACAGTGTGGCTTTGACCGCATCAGGTATGCCCATCCTTCTTGTGGCGATTCTGAGCTCAGAGTCTCGAATGTGGGAATCAGCTTTGGAGATGAAGAGTCGATAAGAGGAATGGGTGGATCAGGTTGTATTATGCTTTCTGGTTGCCCTTTAACATGTCCATCATGTCACAACCCTGAGAAGGTCTCACATGGAAAGAAAACGACGACAGAGGAGTTTCTGCTTATCTCTCAGGGTCTCCTAGAAAACGGGGCCGAGAACATTCAAATTCTTTCTCCGACTGTTCACATTCCAGAACTGATTCATATTCTAAAAATATTGAAAGAGTCAAAATTCCCATTGCCGATTATCATGAAAAGTTCGGGTTACGAATCGGTTGAACAAATTAAAAGATTCGATGGATTAGTGGATTTCTGGTTACCAGATTTTAAATTCGGTCCTTGTTCTGACTGGGGCAAGAAGGCTGGGGTTAAGGATTATTTCGAGCAGGCAAAAGAGTCTTTGAAAGCAATGGTGAAGCAGGTTGGAAGTGATAATGTTCTTGTTAGACATGTTCTTGCGCCTCTTCCGACACATGAACGTGAAACTATCCTTACTTTTCTAAGAGGCAGCGGTTTGCAGTTGAGTGTGAGTGATACTTTTGTAGAACTTGAATAAAAAACTAGCCCGGTTTCCCGGGCCAGCTTATTTATCTGATCATACTTGATTCAATTCCATACACCTTATGTTCATGCTCTTCTTGCTTCTCAACATTGGTTTTCGAAGCACAACTCACTAGAAAACCCATAAGGAAGAGAGTTACAAAAACGTTATTCCCAAAAAGTAACTTCACCAGTCGCAATATCATAGATACCTCCATAAATTTCGATTTTTTCTTCCTGTACTAACTCTCGCAGTACATCTGATTGTTCCGTGAGAGCTAAAACTCCTGCTTTTACATTTTCTTCAGTGATCATTTTCTGAAGCTTCTCTGGTGAAGTGGCCTTATCGAAAGTTGCATTCTCTTTTATTCGGTCGAGAATTGTATTGAGATGACCGAGCTTCACGTTATTGATAGCACCTTGAATAGCGCCACATCCTGTGTGTCCCAGAACAATCACAAGACTCGACCCCACAACTTTACAGGCGTACTCGACACTCGCAATCACTTCAGGTGTGACGACGTTACCGGCAATCCTGATGCTGAATAAATCCCCGAGTCCCTGGTCGAAAATGATTTCAACAGATGTACGCGAGTCCATACAACTGATGATGACAGCAAATGGTGTCTGTCCATCTTTGGTTGCCAGGACTTCCTGTAGAAAGTCCCGGTTTTGTTTTAGGTTATTAAGAAAGCGCTCATTACCTTTTTTGAGAGCTTCCAACCCCTCTAAAGGCTTGCAGATTTTCTGGTTCATGAGAACTCCTTGAGTGATGTAAGTAGCTCACATACGAAATGATCGAAAGACAGATCGAGAGAACAAAAGGGAAGATTAATCCCTGATACTCATATCTCGGAATAACAAAAGCTGCGACGAGAGAACCAAGTGAGAAACTAAGGAACGTAAGAACACGAACGGTATTCACACTTCTTTTCTCCGGCATACGGCTTTGATTGTTGTTCCTGAAAAGTTTTGGGAAATGCAATCCGATGTCGGTCGCAAGTCCAGTCAAGTGAGTGGTTCGGATTTTTCCGTACGTCGCCCAGGTTGTGAGACCGTTTTTCATACCGAGAACAAAGCACAATAATCCGATAAGGATAATGTCGTGCTGATCATCTTCGGCCGTTGTAAACGCACCAAACACACCTTGGTAACCCAGGATCAGAATAATTCCTAATCCAATTGTTACGAGCATTTGAACATAGTGGTATTTCGGCAATCGATGCTTTGAATACTCATGGTCAAGTACCCACGCAGGGATAGATGAACCGAGAATAAACGCGATAGGAATAATGAGTAGCTCAGAACCGAAGAGATAGTCTTCGTGTGCAATGGAGATACCCATCTGTGTACCGAATCCCGTAACGTGAGAAACGAATCTTCCTGTTGCGAGAAATCCCGCAGCGTTCAGATATCCGGCCTTGAGGGCCAGAAGCATCCAAAGAAAGACATATCGGGGACGATACAAATCATCCAAAGTACAATGTATCATTAGTCCGCCTTTAATTCAGAAAAGCTCATTCCAAACAAAGGTGCTTTGTATTCTGCCAAAATAAATTTTGGCATCTTTGTCAGTGGCTCATTTCTGAATGCATTTTCTTTAAAGTTTTTAATCCATCGAGCGATCTTTCTTTTATGGGCCGGATCCTTTCGTTCAAGAAAGACGATGTATGGATGTTCGACGTCATTAAGTGCACTCGCGATTTCCTTACTGGTCTGGAAAGTTAATTCCGGATTCTTGAAGTAAGAAATTTCCGAATGATTCCAGTTAAACGCAAAGGGCGGGTAAGCAAGAGGAGGATCAAAAGAAATCAAAATGCACTTCTTTTTGTCTTTTGATTCCTCTTTGTCATTACCCATCATCCACATCGCTGATTCTGTAGAGATATGATTAATAAATTCGTTGTTACGCTTGTTAAGAAAATTGATAAACGAATCCACCTGCATCGGTTCCTCCAATGTTTGCCAGTCTGAAACTCAAAACGTGAAGGGCCAATAATGCCAACGCACTTGTTTGAATTCAGTTAGGGCCTGAAAATAAAATGTTAAAAAACGAAAGTCAGAGCGAGGGGATTAAAGGGACGGAGGAATGAAACGCTTTTCTACATAAGATGAGATGAATGAGGGCAATTCTCCTACGTGAATGATAGGAGAGAGCTTGATATCGAGACCATGGTTGATCAATGAATAGAGTACTTCCACGACCTCGAAATTACTTTCTTCGGAAGTGTCGTCGGAAGGATCTTCATCGCTGTCATTGAAGTCGGCCAGGTCTGTAACTATATCGATAGATAGTTTGTTAATTTCAAGCACACTTGTCGGGATTGAGATCTGAAACACAAGTGTGAAGACCATGAATAAAAGAGGTAATACTTTAATCATTAAAAAAGATTCTAAGTAAAACTACGTAAAAGTCAATCCTGAGCAGCAATTTCCCTCTGAGAAATCATAAGTGTATAACGTTTGTATAAATTTTTTATCATCAATAATTATAGATGAATGTGATGTTAAAAAAAACTGAACAACCAGTTTTAAACAGGCGTTCCACAATGCTTTACCACAAATGCCAGGAGCTTATTCAAGTCTATTGGTTTTTTGAGCTTTTCTACATTCACTTCAAGATTTTTCAAAACATCGATGTCCGCTATAGCAGTTGAAACGAGAATGGGAATTTGAGAATGCTGTTT
>JBEIQF010000446.1:0-2429 GCA_040376635.1 Halobacteriovoraceae bacterium | reverse complement strand
GCAAAGGCCATAGCTTCATAAAAACTGACGTGCACGACAGGAGCTGCAGGATCAAGCGGCATCATCCCGCCGAGGGTGAAAATCCACCATTGCTTGCCATCTTTCTCCCAATACAGCGGAGCTTTCCAGCCTTCTTTCTCTTTAAAATCCCAACCATCAGAAAGCCACAAGAGCGGATTATCATAACCACCCTCTTCAATAAATGCGACATACTCATCATTGGTAACTAGATGAGAAGAAATCATGCAGGATTCAATCCATTGTTTGTGAGAGTCCTTTTCATTATCAAATGAAAACTCGGTTGAGTTTTTTTCGACACCGATTTGAACAAGACCACTTGGAATATTATGCCAGACCATATCCGAAGCTTGATAAGGCCCGTGAGAATGATCCGGATTATACTTAGGTCTCAACGGATTCTCGTAGAAGTTTCTCTTGATATCCATCAAGAGAAGTTCCTGGTGCTGCTGCTCGTGATTAATCCCAAGCTCCAGAGTTTCGAGAATATCCTCGACCCTGTCTTGTGAAAGGACACGCATTTCATGAACGACTTTTTTTGTTACTGCTTCCCGGTACTCCATAATCTCGTGAGTCGTAGGACGTGAGAGGACATTCCGTTTTGACTTAGGAAGATAGAGACCAAGTCTCTTGTAATATGAATTGAACAGAAAATTGAATTCCTCACGATAAGGTTCGTATCCCCTGTTAATTCTCTTCAGGACAAAATTCTCAAAGAACCACGTAGTATGTGCGAGATGCCACTTCGGAGGGCTCGTATCTTCAGTCGCGGAAAGAATAAAATCTTCATGAACGAGCGGCTTGCACAACTCCTCTGTGATTTTTCTCACCACCTGGAATCTCTCCAGGATAGCTGTAAGCTTGTCGTTTCTTTCTTCTCTGCTAATGTTCATTATGTCCCCGAGAGATCCATCATTGATGGGCCTTCAATCACTTTCCCTTTAGAGCTGAAACGTGAACCATGGCACGGGCAATCCCATGTTTTTTCAATATCGTTCCAGTGAACGATCCCTCCAAGGTGAGGACAGACTGCTGATTTAGTTTCGAAATGATCAGTGTCATGATAGACACAATTTTTCGAAAGACCTTCTCTCACCACACTTCCGCAATCGACAGGAATCTCTTCGATGTCTTTCACTTCAGAAGGAGTAACCCAGTCAGTATATTGAATGGCAACGTTTGCGTTTTCTTTCAGGAATTCAACCAATCCATGTACTGGTGGTCGTGACGGATCAAATGTTGATGCCCAGGGATGAGTCCCTTTATCAATCAGATCCGGAATAATGAGAGATGCGATAGTGGCCGAAGTCATGCCAAGGCCTGATTCACCGGTTGAGATGTAGACGTTCTTTTCAATGCCCGGATTTTTCCCGATAAATCCGATCTGATCCATAGGTTCAAGGACCTGCCCTGACCATTTCCACATCACGTCCCCTGCTGTCGGGAAATTTTCGCGTGTCCATTTTTCAAGGGATAAAAACGGATCATGTTCCGGATCCTGACCTGTCTTATGATCTTCGCCTCCAATGATGACGGAATCACCGGCGAAACGAATATAGTGATAAGGGTCTGCCGTATCCCAAAGAAGCATTTCTTCCTTCACAAAAGATTTCAACTTAAATGCCATGGCATAAGTTCTGTAGGCATATTGTTTAGTATGAATGTAGAAACGATTATTCACCGGACTGTTGGTTGCAACCACCAGCTTGTCAGCGTGAATCGTAAATCCAGCATCTGTATGAAGAGTCCAGCTGTCATGATCATCCTGTCGGATTTCATTCACATGAGTTGCCTCATAAATCGTCACACCGAGATCCTTCAGTGCCCGAACTAATCCCTCTATATATTTCAAAGGATGAAACTGCGCCTGTCTTGGGTAGCGGAGAGATTCAACAGCATTTTTAAGAAGCGGAGTGACCTCAACATAATCAAGTTCAATCCCGCACTTACTCGCTGCCTTCTGCTCTTCTTTTAATTTATCAGAGTCATAGTTCTCACCACAAAAAAGAAAGCCATCAAGTCTTTTGAAGTCACAACTGATATTTTCCGATTCAATAATGTCTTCCATGACATCAATCGCTTTCCTATGGGCATCCAGAAAAGTACTGACTGTTTTTTCATCGTGCATTTTGAGAAGATAAATAAACTGGGCCTCTAACTGACAAGTCAGATGCGCAGTCGTTCTTCCGGTTTGTCCGGAACCAAGTTTGAAGGCTTCAACTAATGTCACTTTGTGTCCGCGCTTCGCTAATTGATAGGCAACAGAAATGCCGGTGATTCCACCGCCAACAATGCAGGTTCCGGTTTGATGATCAGATTTTATGGCATCAAAATGAGGGAGGGTTGTCCCCTCCCAAATTGACTCTGTACGATCTTTTAAATTCATACTCTTCTCTCAAAATCATCGCGTC
>JBEIQF010000409.1:0-2867 GCA_040376635.1 Halobacteriovoraceae bacterium | reverse complement strand
CGCGGCGATTTCACTCTTCCAGCTTTGAAAGTAAACTGGAGTGTGAATAATTACGCTTCTCAAAATTATAATCCTTCAACAGGTGAAATCGTTACTTCTCACTATGATGGTTCTGAACTTTACATTCTTGGTCAGGCCAACTCTGATTCAGATGAATTTGATCATCACGTGATTGTTCACGAATGGGGACATTTTGTTGAAGATAAGGTGTCTCGATCAGATTCACTTGGTGGATCACACGGTACAGGAGATCAACTTCATATTAGTCTCGCGTTTGGCGAAGGCTGGGGTAATGCTCTTTCAGCTATGATTCTCGATCCGGAAACGACTTATCGAGACAGTATGGGGATTCGCCAGCAAACGATTGCTGTATCGATGAATATGGAAAGTGGTTCTGATCCGGTTCCTGGATGGTTCTCGGAAGCTTCCGTTCAGCAACTTCTCTTTGATGTATACGATTCAAACAGCGATGGTGCTGACACGCTTTCTCTTGGACTAGGTCCCATCATAGATGTCTTAAAGGGTCCGCAAAAAACGAATGCTGCCTTCACTTCCATTTTTAGTTTTATGACGGGATTGAAATCACAGAACCCGGGATCTGTAGGCGCAATTGATACTCTTACTACTGGGAAGAATATTTCAAACATAGCTGATATCTACGGAAGCACTGAAACCAACGATGGCAATGATCCTGATTCACTTCCCGTCTATAATCAGATGGTGAATGCTACTCCTATTACGCTTGATCTAGGTGGTAGAAATTATCGAATGAATGAACAGAACAACAATCGCTTCTTCACATTCACTGCGACATCAGCTTCTACTCGACTCAACATTACTTGCAGTGCTTATTGTATTGTTGGTGTTTTTTCTTCAGGAAGTTTTGTTTCTGAAGCAGCAACAACAAGTTCAACGATTCTCAATGTGAATACGGTTTCCGGACGTCAATATACAGTCTTGTTGACGACTGACCCTGATGAATTGAGCAATACAAATCCAATCACAACAACATTAAGAGCGACCGCCCTATGAAAACAATAATCGTGATTCTAGCATTATTCACGCAAACTGCTTTTGCAAAAGTTCTCATCTGCAAACAAAAGCTTCTTCCTGTTAAGACGGAATATACTTTGTCGGCTGACCAAGCTGTCGTAAAACTTACTGCAGAAAAAGATCTTGAGGATTTTGAGATTGTAGATGTGCACGGTATTGATGGGCTTGAAGTGATTTCTAAAAATGAAGTCGCTATCCAGGATCTCTCGAAAGGCCAATCGATTACTCTTACTGTGAAGTTTACAAAACCTTCTGGACAGTCATTTCTTGTAACCGATATTAGGGCTAAGACTAATGCCAAAACAAAAGCTCAGTCTCTTCCGATTCCAGTAGGCAATGAAACCGCTGAACAAGTTCAAGCGAAGAAAAAGAATATTAAATCACTTCCGGGATTCAGAAATAATAAACCAGGAACCAGCGCTCTCGAATCAGAAACGAAATATCACACAATGAAACTGCCAGAATAGTTCATCCTTTATCATTATTCGTTTATGACGTTCTCAATGGAGAACATCATGAACGAATTAACTTCTAACGACATCGAATCAAAAATCTATTTAATACGTGGCCTCAAAGTGATGCTCGATTCAGACTTAGCCGCACTCTATGGAGTAGAAACGAAAGTTCTTAAACAAGCCGTTAAAAGGAATTTAAAAAGGTTCCCGGACGATTTTATGTTCGTACCAACTATTAATGAGTTAGCCGATTTGAGGTCACAATTTGTGACCTCAAATAACCCAACCTACTGGAATCACAATTGGGCTAATCCATATCTTTTCACTGAAAGTGGCGTGGCCATGCTCTCTAGTGTTCTAAGAAGTGATAGAGCTATTGAGATCAATATTTCGATCATGAGAATTTTTAAAATGCTGAGAAGTTATACAGTACTGGATAAGAAAATGGTTACTGAGCTTGATGAACTTAAGAACAACACAAATAAAATGTTTCAGATTGTTTTTGAGAGATTAGATTCTATCGAAGAAACGATGGCTCCAAGACTAAATCCAAAACGAAAAAAAATTGGATTAAAAATTAAGACCGACTCCTGACTTTCGGCGCACAGAAACGAGATAATAAACCACCCCATACAACGCCCCACCAAGATGCGCCCCATGCCCAATCGGAAGATCTCCGCCTTGAGTCTGCGCAATCAATCCCCACACATCGAGCCCAACAAATAGAAGTGCTGCAAACATCGATGGCAGCGGCAGAATTCCGAACAACAAAATCTTCTCATGCGGGAACATGAGCGAGAACAACATGATCACACCTGAGACTGCACCAGATGCACCAAGTGCAGGCAAAGCTGCATTATCCATCAAAGCATAACTCACAATACAATGAGCGAGCGAAGCCAGTACACCCGCAGTTAAATAGAACGTGAGAAAACGTTTCTTTCCGAGAACGTTCTCAAGCACCATCCCAAAGCCGAAGAAGGCGTACATGTTGATGAATATGTGGAAGAACATGTTGTGCGAAAAAACTGAGGTTATGAGTTGCCACACTCTCCCCGAGGTAACACCCGCCCAACTCACGAGGAAATTTCGAATCATGAAGTCAGGGATGAGATACCAGAGAAGAAAGACAATGACGTTGATCCAGATAATATGCGAGACGATTGATCGTTTGCTCATACTCCGGAAGTCTACACAACTTCCGGAACAATGAGATGACCCGAGGTTTCAAGACAAGTTTGCTTCAAGTCGTTTTAACTGTGTTTGATTAAGCTGGCCTAAACATTTCTGAAGTTCCTTCCCCTGCAGTCTCCAGAGCCCCATCATGCCCTTCGCTTCCACTGGTTCCTTCAATTTAAT
>JBEIQF010000295.1:0-4321 GCA_040376635.1 Halobacteriovoraceae bacterium | reverse complement strand
GAGACTCCTCAAGAAAGAATTTGGGGAGTAGGCAAAAAACACCTTTTGTAAGATGACTATATATTTGCGATAAGATATTCCAATCTATGGGGAATTCCCCCCCGATAACCTGCAGGATTTTTCATATGTGTGGATTGCTCGCTTACTCTGGAGACGTTCATCAACTCCCAGATTTTGAATCGACTTTCAAAAAACTAGTACACCGTGGCCCTGACGACACAGAAATCATGAAGACTGAGAATAATGAAGGTACAATGTGCTTTCACCGTCTCGCTATCATGGATCCTACTCAGAAGGGACATCAACCATTCGTTGATGATGAAAACGGGAACATCGCAATCTGTAATGGTGAGATCTATAATTACGAAACTCTAAAAAGAGACTACGAGTCTCTTTATAAATTCAAGTCACATTCTGACTGTGAAGTTCTGGTACCGATGTATCGTGATCTTGGCATTGAGAAAATGTGCCAGAATCTTGATGCTGAATTCGCTGTGGTTATCTGGGATAACAAGAAGAAAAAAATGATGGCAGGCCGTGATCCTATCGGTATCCGTCCTCTTTTCTATGGCTACACAAAAGAAAACAAAATCATGTTTGCGTCTGAGATGAAAGTTCTCACGCCCTATTGTTCAAAAATCGAGTATTTCCCTCCTGGACATTACTACGATGGTGACAAGTTTGTTCAGTATCGTGACCTCACAACCGTGGTTCACTATGCTCCTAAAAATCTCGATACTCACTTGAAAGACATCCGTGAAAAACTTATCGAAGGTGTTCGTAAGCGCCTTGTTGCTGACGTTCCGGTAGGATTCCTTCTTTCTGGTGGTCTTGATTCTTCACTCGTGTGCGGTATTGCTCAGGACATCCTGAAAAAACCGATCACAACGTTTGCAGTTGGTCTTGATCACAATCCGATTGATATTCACTATGCAAAACAAGTGGCTGATCACCTGAAGTGTAACCACCACCCGGTTTACTTCAACAAACAAGACACTCTTGGTGTTCTTGATAAACTTATCTGGCACCTTGAAACTTGGGATATCACAACAATCCGAGCTTCAATCGGTATGTATCTCGTTTGTAAGTACATCAAAGAGAAAACTCAGATCAAAGTGGTTCTTACCGGCGAGATCTCGGATGAACTTTTTGGTTATAAGTACACTGACTATGCTCCATCTCCGGAAGCTTTCCAGAAAGAGTCTAAGAAGCGTGTGGATGAACTTCACATGTACGACGTACTAAGAGCTGACCGTAGTATTTCGGCCAACTCTCTTGAGGCACGCGTTCCGTTCGGTGACCTTGATTTCGTACAATCAGTCATGGAAATCCACCCAGAGTTCAAAATGAACACAACTGGCATGGGTAAATGGCTTCTTCGTAAGGCCTTTGAAGGCACGAACTATATCCCTGATTCAATTTTGTGGCGTGAAAAGGCAGCTTTCTCAGATGCTGTTGGACACTCAATGGTGGACTACTTAAAAGAGTTCGCTGAGGGTCAGTACACTGAGCTAGATGTTCAGCAGGCACGTGAGAAGTACCCTCATGGTACTCCGTTTACGAAAGAGTCACTTCTTTACCGCGACATCTTTGAGAAACACTTCAAGGGTCAAGCTCATACGATTAAAGACTTCTGGCTACCTAACAAAGAGTGGCAGAACTGTAATGTAAGCGATCCTTCAGCTCGGGTATTACCAAACTACGGTAAATCGGGAGTTTAATTCCCCGATCTTTAAAACCATCCCTGATATGTTTTAATAGAAGGGATGGCATCAACTAAGTTCTACGCAATTCAATCTGATAATGAAGATGAAGTGAAGTTCCTTCTGGGACTCACTTCAATTCTTCAATTTGATTTCAATCATGATGCAGAAATTTTCGTCCAGACTTCAAACAACATAGATTCTCTCGTAAATCTTTTCAACTGGAAGAAAAAGCCTTCAACCGGATCGAGAGATATTTCTCCGGATGAAACTTATCTCAACTTCTGGGGTAAAGATGTGCCGGCCAATTCATTGAAGAGTATTCTCTCGAGTGAGTTCCAGGTTTCTGGAAATGTTCAGTATGTTCCTAAGCACTTGCTTCTTTCCCAGTTAAAATCCGAGGCGATTCTCATTTCCCAATGCTGGACAGTTGCGCGGGTGATTCACGAGAATAAATTTTCGACAGCTGCTCCATCAAGAAGACTCTCATTTGTGTTTTCAAGTGATGTGAAAGAGTGGATCAGTTTGCTTGAAGCCAATGATGCTTTGATTGCTCGTTGGTACAGAGAGCGGGACGATAAAACTGAACTCACTTTGATTGATGTTTCTCGAGGAGTTCAGGCCGATGCAGTCGGGAAGACCGCGTTTTCTTCTGACTATGTCATCATCAGCAAGATCTCACTTTCTACTACTCAGTTCATTAAATCTGTAAGATCTATCAATCCGGATATCAAACTAATCATTCATGCCTTTGAATCGCCGAGTGTGTATTTTGCGAATACGTTTCTTTATGACCTGAAAGATTATCTCTATGAGAATGATCTGTGGCTCATGAGTTGTGAAGCAGACAAAAAACTGGCAGAAGAATCATTCAATAAAATCAACTCTCAGATTTTCCCACTGAAGAAACCAGATGTTTTCTTAAATACAAAACAATCTTCACAACTTAAACATATTCTCTATTTTGGAAGAATCTCAGAGCAAAAAAACTTACACGAAGCCATCATAGCTGTCTCAATGATTGCCGATGAAATGCGTAAGCACGATCGTAAGTTCAAAATTTTCGGCTATGAAGATTTTCTGGGTTTGCCACATCTGCGGATTCCAAGTCTGGGTTATCTTGAAATGCTTTATAAGCTCTCAAAGACTCTTGGTATTTCTGATCTTGTTGAATTCCACCCGGCCATTCCACAAAGTAAAATTGATGAACACCTGAAAGAGGGGATCTTCCTTTCTACATCGTTTCATTCAGATGAAAACTTCGGATTGGTTGCTCATCGAGCCCTGAATCTGGGAATTCCTGTCGTGTTGAGTGAATGGGGCGGACATAAAGATTTTAAAGGCAGATTTACCAACATCAATTTTGTTCCGGTTTATGAGTTCCGAAGAACTCCTCATTTAAATCCTTTTGAACTCAGTCAGATTCTTCTTGAGGTATGGAACAAGAATGCGCCTGAGAAAAAGGCTTTAAAGACAGAGCCTGTGAATTATCCAGAGGGAAACTCACGCGACCTTCTCAAGCCGTCTCATCTTAAGATTGAGATTGAAAAACGCATTGTCGATTCTCATCCGTGGGCGCAAAGAAGATGGCCTCTCTATGGAAAACTCTTCAAATCCTTCAATGATCCCTTTTATCGAAAGGCAAATCTCGTATACGGTGCTCTGAAAATTCAGAAAAAGCCTGGAACCAAAAACACCCTTGTTTCACCTTTCGTAAAAATCACAGAACAAGAAATCAAAATTCTCGATTGTACGACGGGTGTTTTGCGTTATTCTAGAAAGGCCAATCCCCGTAATATTCAACTCAAACAGTTAGGTAAAGAAGAGCTGGTTTTACTTTCTCTACCTGAATGGACGTGGTTGTGGGAAAATGGTCACATATACTCTAAGGGAGAGCTATGAACTATAAACTTCAAGATAACGTTTTTTTCAAGAAGATCGCCGATGATCAGGTGAATATCCTTCTTGCTGATAACGATAACTTTATCTTCAAGCTTAATAAGGTCGCGGCTCAGGTTTTTCTCATGCTCGTTGAGAAAAATCTTTCGGACGATGTCATTCGCAAAGAAGTCCTCACCCTGACAAAAAAACCAGAAGCGGATGTTGATCAGTTCCTCTCTGAATTTTATAAACAAATGACTGAGCAGAAATTTCTGATCAAAGCATAGCATGCTGGGTATGAATGTCGGCCGGCACGATTCCGGCATCGCCTATTTAACGATCAAATCTCCAACAGACTATTCATTCGAAGTTTATCAGTCAGAACGTCTTACAAAGAAGAAAAATCAGGGTGATTATCCATTCGTTGCACTAAGAAAGTTCAAGAGTGATCATCCTCAGATTTTTAATTCATTGAAGCCTTCAGATGTGGCAATGAACTCGTTTCACTCAACACCTGCAAAACTTGAAGAGCTCTACACCATTTCTCCGACCTACAAAGAATATATTGAAACTTTTGGCTTCGAGAATTTCTCAACGCTCTATCATCCTGAAATTTTCCAGCCGGGACATCACATCTCTCACGCTTACTCTGCCTGGGGCTTTTCTCCATTTGAGAAGGCGATGGTTATTGTGTTTGATGGTTGTGGTTCTAAGCGTGGTGGGTTTGATGATTACTT
>JBEIQF010000033.1:0-16177 GCA_040376635.1 Halobacteriovoraceae bacterium | reverse complement strand
GCTCTTAAAACCATATCCGCTCGACGCTTGATCATCCCATCAAGCCAGACGTCAGGATAAAAATAGCCAACGATACCCATGACTGGTGTTAAAGAAATTGGCCAGGTGGCTTCCATAATCCAACGTGCGGCGAGGAAGGCAAATGGACCACCAATGATCATGAGGAACTTCAGTGCCATGAATTCATCGGGAGACATGTCTTTAGTTAATCCGGCATTCGCTATTTTTTGCCGGTACTTATTCCTGAACCCTTGTTTGTTCTTGGATCCTTGAACAATGGGCAGGAAATATCTTTTGTAGAATGGTTTTGTGATTTTCAGGAAGAGAGCTTGATCTTTACCTTTCGTAGAGTTCTCTGCTTCTTCGAGAGCTTCCTGTGTTTTATATTTATCCTGATCTTCCATGAAGACGCGGACAATAATAAAGATTGCTACGAAAATGAGAACAAGTGGTGCCCAGAAAAGTGCAGGTGAATCTTCCTTGAAACCTTTCTTCTCGTTAGAGCCTTTTTTATAGACTGCAATCTCAGCACCTTGAGTGAGTACAAGAACACATTGTTCAGTCTTCTTATCAATATCAAGTTCAAGTGCCGAGAGCCCTTCACGATCGAGATAAATTCGATCACGTAGCCAGTGATTTTTCGAAGCAGAAATTGAGAGTGAAGAATTCGGAATGAAAGCTGTTCCGTCACTATATGTAACTGCATCCATGAATACAGTACATTCAGGTTTCTCACCTTTCGGTTTGTTGATGACCGTTAAGATATGCATCTTTCCGAATTCACCACCAGGAGTTTTATAAAGAAGAATTGTATCGTTTAAAAGTTTCCCAATCGGAATCGGTTGAGCTGCAAATTTATTATTTGAGTTTGCGATACAACTTGCAGAGATATCTTTGAATTCTTCACCACAACTAGATTGCGACCAAGCAGATGTGCTCAGCAAAAAAGACGCAAGTATTGATAATAGAAAGAAACTCTTCATTACTCATAGAGTAACAATAAATTGCTAAGCGATTAAATTTTCAGGAAAAGGGAAAAAATGTCCCGTTGCTTTCAGACCTTACTGGTCTGGAATGCATTGTACTGATCGATGAGTTTTTTAGACTCATTCGAATTGAATACGTCAGCTATTTTAGGAATATAAATTGGCTGATATGTTGAAAGGAATTCTTTTTTACAGCGCTCAACTCTTCCAAGCTTTTCAATCATTGCTTCTTTCTTAATCGTGCGCTTTTTAACCGCTTCCCTGATAGCTTTAAGGGCCTTGTCTGCATCTTCTGAGAATCGGTAAAGGAGCATGTCTGTACCGGCATTCATGGCCATAATAGCAGCCTCTTCGATACTAAAACGGTCAGCTATCGCCTTCATTTCCATATCATCAGTAATCACAATCTTTGTGAACTTGGTTTCTGAACGAAGGAATTCATACGCCTTCGGGCTTAAGCTAGTCGGTAGCTTGTCATCAATAGCGTCTACCATCATATGCCCCATCATCATGAATTCAACGCGGGATTTAGAAGCCTTGATGAAAGGAATCATCTCACGCTCACGCATTGTCTGAATGGAAGTCTTAACCAGAGGCAGATCAAAATGCGAATCTTTTGAAGTATCGCCATGACCAGGGAAATGTTTGGCACATGAAAGAAGTCCGTTAGTCTGTAGACCACGAATGGCAGCACTGATGAATTTTTCTACTGTTTCGGCATCAGTACCGTAGGCACGGTCTCCAATTACTTTATTTTCTGGATTCGTGAGAATGTCACAAACCGGAGAGAAACTGAGATTAATTCCACAAGCAGCAAGTTCCTTGGCAAGAATCTCGTGAGCTTCAAAAACCAGCTTTGGAGAATTCATGCGAGCAAGATCCATCATTGATGGAAATTGTGTGAAATGCTTTTTGAAACGAATAACTCTCCCACCTTCCTGATCGACAGAAATGAAGAGTGGATATTCATCACGAAGTTTTTGAATATTGTTCACAAGCTCGGCAAGCTGAGCTGGATCTTCGAAGTTATGAGAGAAAAGTATGATACCGCCGATCTTTTCATTCTTGATGAATGCAATTTCTTCAGGAGAAAGCGATGTTCCCTTAATTCCTGAAATGATCAACTGGCCAAAATTATCCAAAATAAACCTCACTCATCTTCTGCAATTTCTTCACCTGGTGGTGCAACGGTAATCCCTTGCGAGATCCAGGCAATTTTCACAAGATCAAACGATTTTGTGAATTGATAGAGAACGACTTGTCCCTCTATCTCTACAATATAACGGAAATGATTTTTTATCACACCATCAAATTTTACGGAGGCCGGTGCGAAAAGGCTCTTCCCTACTCTCGTAAGCTGATCCTGGATGTAAGGATAAGAATCCCAGACGACAAAAAAATCAAATTTTCTAGGCTCCTGCTCTGTCGCCCGAGTGAGAAGATAATTATGATAAAGGCACTCTGGTATTTGATTAAAGAAGCAGAAGTACTTTCCTTTTGGAAATTTAACCTCTGAAGTTCCCTGCCATTTTTCTTCCGGGCTATCCAGCGTGATTCTCATCGTCTTATTCTTTGAGTTGATTTTCATCCGGCTGGAATATTTCTTACCTTCAAGCCAGACTTCAAACTCAGAGGCCAAAGGCCGTACTGTAAGAAGTCTCGATCCCTTTTGCTTAATGGATCCAATCTGGGAAACGATGATCGATTTTTCAAGAATCCTTGATCCTGATCCCTTGGTATCCAGAATTTGGCTTCTCGTAACTAGCTTCTGCTTGATGTTTTTAAATTCACGGACGAGTTTGAATGTTCCCCCTTCATCAACGTAAGCATAATTGGTTTTCCCTTCACGGGGAGAACCTTTGAACATCGAAGATGAGCAGGAACTAATAAAGAAAAGAAAGAGCAGAAGTTTCACTTGATGAAATTCTCAAAGTCTTTGTTTTGATCATTCTGGCGTAAAAGAGAATTGATTTTCTTTCCGATAATATCGTCGATATTTTTTGGAAGATTATCAAAGTGCAATCCGACTTTGTAACGCTTCAGATTTTTATCGTTAGAGATGTAATCAACCACGTACACAACTTTTACTTCAGGCACTGTAATTGTCTCGTCAGAAAATCTAAGTTGCACTTTTTGGTAAACAAGATTTTTTTCGAAATACTTATATTCAAGTTCGCCAATGTGAAGGGCCATACCGGTTGTTGATAAATCCTGAACACGAATTTTTAATTTCGCGAGATCAACATCCTGTTCATTATCACCGACGATCTTTAAAAAGTTTTTAAATAGTCCGGTTTGATTGTTACGATTTTTTAAATCAATAACATTTCCACCTTCATAAACTTCACCAAGATCAAATTCAGCATTAACTTCGTAAACCGGGAACGTAAGAAGTCTGAAACTATTTCTGCGTTCAGATTTAAACAGAGTGCCTTTAAACTGGAGAACTGGATATCCGCTGATGCTTTCCATATATATAACTTCAGAGAAAAAATTCATTCCACGAAGTTCAAACGTACATAGCACGCTATCACCAGTCTTAAAGATTTTGTCTTTCGGTTCAAGAACAATTTCTTCGCGGTCTCTGTCATATTTATTTACTGAGAATTCATGTTTGTCTTTGCTACCTTTCAGCCAAATAGTAAGAACCCCTCGGGAACTACCCAGCAGAGATAATCTGCTTAGTTTTTCCGAGGGGTCCTGCTTACTGAAAAATATTTGAGACATTAGCTGAGCGTAGTAACCTGACGAAGAAGCGTCAGGGACTCAAGCGCCATTCCGCAACCGCGAACGACACAAGTAAGAGGATCTTCTGCAAGAGAAACAGGAAGACCTGTTTTTTCTTTGATCAGAATATCAAGGTTCGCAAGAAGTGATCCACCACCAGCAAGAATGATTCCGTTATCAACGATATCAGCTGCTAGTTCAGGAGGAGTTTTCTCGAGAGAAATTTTGATTGCTTCAACAACTTCCGAAATAGGATCTGCAAGAGCTTCACGAATTTCGTCTGAAGTTACTTCGATAGTCTTAGGTGCACCTGCGATCAAGTCACGACCTTTAACTTCGTAAGTCTTAACTTCATCGTCGAACGGGTAAGCGTTACCAATCGACATCTTAATCATCTCAGCAGTTCTTTCACCGATGAGAAGAGAATATTTTTTCTTGATGTATGAAACAATTGCTTCATCGAACTTATCACCAGCAACACGTACTGATTTAGAGTAAACGATACCACCAAGAGAGATAACCGCAACTTCAGTAGTACCACCACCGATATCAACGATCATGTTACCTGATGGATCAGTGATCGGAAGACCTGCACCAATCGCAGCGGCCATTGGCTCTTCGATCAGATAAACTTCACGAGCACCAGCTTGTTCAGCTGATTCTTTTACAGCTCTCTTCTCAACCTGTGTGATCCCGAAAGGAATACAGATAATGATTCTTGGCTTGATAAGCTTTGAACCATTGAGAGATTTTTGAATGAAATATTTAAGCATTGCTTGAGTCACTTCGAAATCGGCGATAACACCGTCTTTCATCGGACGAATTGCTTTGATTGAACCTGGAGTACGTCCAAGCATCTCTTTTGCTTCTTTACCAACAGCGAGAACTTTTTGTTCGCCACGGAAGCCTTGGTGAACTGCTACAACCGAAGGCTCATTCACGATGATGCCGCGATCTTTAGCATAAACCAGAGTATTGGCCGTACCAAGGTCGATGGCCAAATCATTCGAGAACCAATCAAGCATTTTTTTAAACATACATATCCTTTAACAAACAACAAACTTCATAAAAATTGAGGCCTGCATCGAGCAAGAAAAATAACCACGCGCCAGAGGCAGTATCTAAAAAATTTATCACTTAGGGCCGCTATGGACAAGAATTTAAACAGGATTCTTTTTCCGAGTAAAAGCATCGGCTATGTTCAAATTGCGCCTGACCATCTCAAACGGTAAGATGAATTTTTTAAATAAGGATCAGGATCCCAAATGAGTGACGAAAAAAACAAATTCCCCTCGAGCTTTGTCTCTGCACAGTTCGTGAAGTACATCGATTCGAAAGAGATCAAAGGCATTGTGGAAGCTCTGGGCAACACTTTGTCTCAGAAATATCAAGGTCAGGATCTAGTTCTGATCGGAGTTCTTAAGGGCAGTATGGTCTTTCTTGCCGATTTAGCCCGGGAAATTAAGGGAGTAAAAGTCTACATCGATTTCGTGAAACTACAGGCGGTAGGTCGCAGCAAAGAAAATCATGGGACAATTACGATCTCGAAGGACTTTACGACAAATCTGATGGACCGCAATGTAGTTATTGTGGAAGAAATCGTGGATACCGGCCGAGCCTTAAGTTTTTTAAAGAAGCGTATCATGCTGAGCTCACCCCGCTCTCTTGAAGTGATTACCCTCTTTGATAAGCCTTATAAGCGCACAGTGAACATCCAGCCGGATCTCACAGGGAAGAAAATCGAAGATCAATTTATCGTAGGATATGGTCTGGACCTGGAAGATTACGGCCGAAACTTTGAACAACTTTACTATCTGAAATATCCAAACTAAAAAAAAGGCCCGTAAGGGCCTTTTTTTTTATCTTTTTATAAACTACTGAAGCGCTTCGCCACCAAACAATTTCACAATCTCGCCTCTTGTTATCGCCATCGCATTCATGCGTTTAATCCAAACGCCATCTTTGAAATCCCATTCAGTCGTCAGACCTTTGAGTTTCGCCTGGTTTTTGAGTTTAGAATCAAATTCATCACGAGAAGTCACTTCACCCGTAGCATGTAGAGCTTCAGCACCAATCTTCATAGCATCAAGAGAGATGATTTCAATTAAGCTAGCTGGCTTTCCGTAGATTTCCTGGAACTTGTTAAGCATTTCAAGATTGATGTCTTTCGGATCATCTCCAACGAAGTAAAGAGTTCCAAGATTCTTCTGCTCTTTCACCATCGATTTGGATGCCCAGCTTGGACCACCGATAACTTTGATTCGATTTGCATCATAGTAACCAAGAGTAGGAATCAATTGAGTGGCTTCATGCGGGAATGTTGCAAGGAAAACCCAGTCGAAATCCAGCACTGGTGGCAATGTCTGAACTCGTCTGATAGAAGATTTCTCGAGTGAATAGACATCATCTACAATACGAAGCTCCTCTGATCTTTCTCTCGGATATTTTAATCCAAGGAAAAGCTGGGCCGTATCACGATAGTCATGTGTATTTTTAGGAAAGCTTGCCACTGAAGTTACCTGGAGGTTTTTCTGATTAGCTTTTCTCCAAATTTCATCAACGTAAGCACGGCCACCTTCGTTATCAGGGAAGATGACACCAATACGAGGACCGAACTTATTAACCATATCTTCTGAAAGAAGAGTTTCAATCTGAGATTCGATTGATCCTTGAACTTCAATCAGGTGATGATTCTTTTCTTCTTTAGGAAGATTGATCTGTGAAAGAGAAATATAAAGTACGCCATATTTGCGAGCTTCAAGATATTCAGCTTTAGCACTCTCCGGGAATAGACCACCAATGATGAAAGAAACTTTTTCTTCACGGATAAGATCAAGAACCGCTTGTGCTGCCTGAGCTGGAGAATCAATTGAGTCTTTAGTGTGAATCTTAACGTTCTCATTAAGTCCAAGAACTTTCAGACCAGTATCAACACCGCTAAGGGCCTTCTGACCGAAACTCGCTTTTTCACCCGTTAGAGGAAGAACGAGACCGATATCCGAGATACTGATTCGGGAAGAGTTTTCCATTCTCAGTTCGAAGTCTTTAATGAACTTCTGAACTTCTTCGTTTGTACCAAATTCTGATTTAAGCCATGAGATCACATCCCCTGCACCTGACTTGTCACCAGAGATGTAACGCTGGTCAGCTTCAAGCTCAGCAAGCTGGGCAACACCAAGGTTCTTAGAGTTGTTGAAATCTTCAAGGAGATCAATTTTCTGACTCTGACTCAAGTGAGAGAAAGAAGTTTTCATTGGCTCATAAAGATTTGATGACTGTACTTCACTCAGAGTTTTAGCATCCTGAAGAAGCATCAATGATGATTTTACAATTTGCGGATGATTTTCAACTTTTGTTGCATAGGCATTCAAAAGTTGAGCATATTTTTTTACTTCAGGATCAGTCAGTTGTTTCTTCTCAATTTTACCGAGACGGTCTTTCAGTTCGTTGTACTGATTCAATTTGAAATGACCGCTCGCCATGTTGAGCTGAACCTGACTATACAGTTGAGTGTCTTTCGGGGCGTATTTCTCAGAAACTTCGAAATTCAAAATCGCTTTTTCTACTTCACCGAGATTAAAAAGAGTCACACCTTTGAGGTTGTACTTTAGGGCCTTCTCAATCGGTGTAATATTGTTGTCGTTAAGTTCAGAAAGTTTTGCGATCGCAAGCTTTGGCTGATTGCTCTTGATGAGATCTCTTGCCTGATCAAGCTTCTGTTTAGCGATATCAGAAATTTGAGATTCATCAATTGTCTTGGTCTTCATCTGAGAGCAAGAAGCAACAACCAATAACAGCAGCAGAACGATACGCATAAGTTCCTTTGATTTAAAGAGATCGTGAGAAGATTTTAGTAGAGGTAGGGATAAAAAGAAATGGCCAGGTGATGATTCCTGGCCACTCATAGCATTAGTTTATTGAAACAGTTCGCGCACTCGTTCAAAGAAACCCTTCGTCATAGGATTTGAAGTGTTCTGTTCGAGATCTGAGAGCTGTTTGAAGAGCTCACGCTGCTCTTTGCTAAGTTTTGACGGAGTTTCGACATGGATCGTAATGATCTGGTCACCAAATCCGTAGCCACCAAGCTTAGTGATACCTTTGTTACGAAGCTTCATTTTCTGACCGCTCTGAGTTCCCTCAGGGATTTTCATGGAAACTCGACCGCCAAGAGTCGGTACCTCAACTTCAGTTCCAAGCGCGGCCTGAGAGAAACTAATAGGCACTTCACAATGGACATCATATTCATCACGCTTGAAAAATTCGTGTTGTTCAATGTGAATGAGAACATAAAGGTCACCAGCTGGGCCTCCATGAAGTCCGGCATCACCTTGGCCAGAAAGTTTCAGGCGCTGACTTTCATCAATACCTGCAGGAACTTTCACGCTGAGTTTTTCTCTCTTCTTGTTTCTTCCGCGACCATGACAAGTTTCACATGGATCTTTGATCATCTGACCTTGACCGTGACACTTTGGACATGGCTGAGCAATTGTGAAGAAGCCTTGCTGACGTCTTACTTCACCGTGACCCTGACACATATCACACGTCACTGGACCCGAGCCTTTTTTAGCTCCCGAACCATGACAAGTTTCACAAGCTACAGAACGGTTGATGTGAATTTCTTTTTCCGCACCAAATGCCGCTTCTTCAAAAGTTGTGAACAATTCAGTTTGTAAATCATCACCAGCTTGAGCACGTGATCTGCCACCGCGTCTTCCGCCGCCGCCACGACCACGCCCTTGACCTCCGAGGATGTCTCCAAAAATATCACCAAAGATATCTCCCAGATCTCCGAAGTCTCCAGAGAATCCACCCTGGAATCCACCGCCGCCCATTCCGCCTTGTTCGGCAGCGTGGCCCATGCGATCGTACATTGCACGTTTCTGGTCATCCATCAGGATGTCGGCTGCGTGAGAAGCTTCTTTAAATTTAGCTTCCGCTTCTTTATTACCTGGATTTTTATCCGGATGGTGTTGCATCGCCAGCTTACGATAAGCTTTTTTGATTTCATCTTTCGTCGCGTTTTTAGCGATGCCTAAAATTTCGTAATAATCTCTTTTGTCACTCATATCAACTTGCCATCCACATTGCACAAAGCCCCTTATTGCTAAGGGGCCCTATGATTAGAAAATTTAAAACGAATTAGACTTCTTTGTAATCTGCATCGACTACATCGTCGCCGTCATCCTTCTTCTTCGATTCCGACTCGTTCGCTCCTGGTTGCCCACCGGCACTCGCACCGGGACCAGCTCCCTCTGCTCCAGATCCTTGATACATGAACTGGGCCAGGCTGTGAGCGACGTTTTGTAATCTTTCAGTCGCTGCTTTAATTTCGTCCAAAGACTCACTTGTGAGTTTTGTTTTTGCTTCACTGATTGCTCCTTCAATCTCCGCTTTTTTATCAGCTGGAACTTTATCACCTGCGTCCTTGATTCCTTTTTCGGAAGCGAACACAAGAGAGTCGAGGTTGTTTCTCGCATCAACAACTTCACGACGTTTTTTATCTGCATCACGGTTTTTCTCAGCATCTGCAACCATGCGCTTAATTTCTTCCTCAGAAAGACCTGAGTTAGAAGTGATCACGATGTTCGTAGCTTTGTTAGTAGCTTTATCAAGAGCAGAAACGTGTACGATACCGTTAGCATCAATATCAAAAGTTACTTCAATCTGAGGAACACCACGTGGAGCTGGTGTAATACCTGCAAGATCAAAGCGACCTAGAGTTTTGTTATCCGCAGAGAACTCACGCTCACCTTGCTGCACGTGGATCGAAACAGCTGGCTGGTTATCAACCGCAGTTGAGAACGTCTGAGATTTCTTCGTAGGAATAGTTGTGTTCTTCTCGATGATCTTAGTGAATACACCACCAAGTGTTTCAATACCGAGTGATAGCGGAGTAACGTCAAGAAGTAGAACGTCTTTAACGTCACCACCAAGAACACCACCCTGAATAGCTGCACCAGCGGCAACAACTTCATCCGGGTTCACACCTTTGTGTGGCTCTTTACCGAAGATCTCTTTTACTTTCTGCTGAACGATTGGAGTACGAGTAGCACCACCAACAAGGATCACGTCCTGGATTTCACTTAGTGAAAGACCAGAATCTTTGATCGCTGTCTTACAAGGAGCAACTAGCTTCTCAATTAGATCAGCAATAAGAGACTCATATTTTGCACGTGAAAGGTTTAGGTTCAAGTGCTTAGGACCTGTCGCATCCATCGTGATGAATGGAAGGTTGATATCAGTCTGAACGACAGAAGAAAGTTCGTGTTTCGCTTTCTCTGCAGCTTCTTTCAGACGCTGAAGCGCCATTTTATCGTTCTTAAGATCGATATTCGTTTCTTTCTTAAATTCTTCAGCAAGCCAGTTAATGATTCTGTAGTCGAAGTCTTCACCACCAAGGAATGTATCCCCGTTTGTAGACTTAACTTCAAATACACCGTCTGCAGTGATTTCAAGAATCGAAACGTCGAATGTACCACCACCTAAGTCGAATACAGCGATGTTCTTATCTTTCTTAACGTCCTGGCCGTAAGCAAGTGCTGCTGCAGTTGGCTCGTTAATAATACGTTTAACATCAAGGCCTGCGATACGACCGGCATCTTTCGTTGCCTGTCTCTGAGCATCGTTGAAGTAAGCTGGAACAGTAATAACTGCTTCAGTTACTGGCTGACCAAGGTAGTCCTCAGCAGCTTTCTTCATTTTCTCAAGAACCTTCGCAGAGATTTCCTGAGGAGAGAATTCCTTACCATCAACCTTAACCCAAGCGTCGCCGTTCTTATTAGCGAACATCTCGAATGGAGCTACCTGATGGAAGTGAGTTACTTCTTTATCACCATATTTACGACCGATAAGTCGCTTGATACCAAACAAAGTTTTTGTAGGATTTGTAACTGCCTGACGTTTAGCAACCTGACCAACAAGAACTTCACCATTGTTAGCAAAACCAATTATAGAAGGAGTTGTGTTGTGTCCTTCAGCATTTGGAATAATTTTGTATGCACCGTTTTCCATAACAGATACACACGAGTTAGTTGTACCTAAGTCAATTCCGATAATTTTTCCCATATAATTCTCCTTCTAATTTAACTGTTAAATCTTACTGTTTATCGCTTGCTACAACTACTTTAGACGCTCTTACAAGACGACCATTGAGTGTGTAACCTTTCTGGAACTCTTTAATAACTTCGTTCGGTTTTTTCCCTTCTGCATATTCCTGAGCAACAGCTTCGTGGAAATTAGGGTCAAAATCTTTTCCGATTGAATCAACCGGAGTAAGTCCGTGCTTAGAAAGTGCATCAATAAATTGCTTTTTCACCATATCAAGACCAGTAACGACGTTTTTCATCTTCGGGTCTTGGTCAGGCTTGAGCATATCAATCGTGCGCTCGAAGTTATCTACAACCTGTAGAAGGTCTGAGAGCACTCTTTCATTTCCGTATTTAACGAGATTTTCTTTCTCGCGTTCCATGCGCTTGCGATAGTTATCCATCTCAGCGGCGATATAAAAATATTTTGCCTTATAATCTACTTCTTCTTTCTTCGGCTCAACTTCTGCATTTGCAGTTTGTGCTTGAGCTTCAGCAGTTGTTTCTGTCTCTTCTGCTTTTTTGTTATCGTTTTGTTCCATAAGATCTCTCTGGGCTAAATTTGTCTTACCCCCAATATGGGTTCGCCTGAAATAGTGTCAATGTTGAGACACCAAAAAAACTGAAGGTTTTTGAGTTTTTTATCTGACTAAAGAGTTGAAATCAGGTTAGGCGCATCGTTCTATTTATTAAGGCACTGCTTTCTGAAGGATCGATCAAGGAGAGACAACTATTTCAGACGTTCTTTTTTGCAAGATAGAGACTGAAAATGGCGGCCGTGAAAAACATAATGATCGAATAAACTGCTGCAGGAAGTGCTAGGGCAAATGAACCCAAAAGTGCAACAGCGACATAGATTGCAAGGGTTGAATTATGAATTCCTACTTCCATGGAAATTGCAGTAGCTTCGCGGTTTGAAAGTTTAAGAATTCTCGGAATGAGGTATCCAATCAACATACTTCCCAGATTGAACACAAGCATCGCTATTCCAATCTGAGCGAATGAACTTGAAAGTTGCTCCTTCTCTTTTGCCACTGCTCCCACCACGATAATGAGTAGAACTAGCATCGAGAAGATACGTACTGGTTTATCCATCTTCTGTGAAAAAGCTGGCTTCTTGTTTTTAACAAACATTCCAATCGCAACCGGAATGAGAACGATCGCAAACACTTCAATCGTTTTAGAAAATTGAAGACCGATATTCTGTTCCTGACCGGCAAAAATTTTATAAGCAAGGTTCACCAATAGCGGAAGTGAGAAAGCTGCGAGCACACTGTTGATAGCAGTTAGTGTGAGGTTCAGAGCAATATCACCGTGAGCAAGATGCGAAAATAAATTGGCCGTAATCCCGCCCGGAGAAGCAGCAAGAATCATCACGCCAATCGAAATTTCCGGAGAGAGATTAAATCCTCTGCATACGACATAAGCAAGAATTGGAAGAAGCACCATCTGACAGAATAATCCCAAGAACACGCTCTTAGGGTATTGAGCGATCCGTTTAAAATCAGCAGGAGTCAGAGTAAGTCCGAATCCAAACATGATAATAGCGAGGGATAAAGGCAAAAGCTTTGTGATGATAAATTCTGTAGTCATGATTTAAGCATTCATACAGAGCGAGATTTAATCAAGACTATCTGCAAGGAATTATTCCTGAGCAAAGATATCATCCATCAGACTATCCAGAATGATGAAGCCCTTTGAATTAAGTGTGATCCGCCCGTCTTTGAATTCAGCGAGACCTTTGTAAACCCATCTCTCAAATACATTTTTCAATGAGTCATTTAGATAATCAGGTTTCCATCCCATAGACGTTCGCAGAAGAAGGTACTGATGTTCAAGCTCAAGTTCGGCCTTCCCTAATTCTTCAATTTCAACTTCAGGCTGAGAAACTTTCCATTTGTATCTGAGCGCTTTCTCGCGCTCCAAAGAAAACAACCCCGTCCCTGTAGGACCAAGAGCTGCCACAGATTCAGACTTCCAGTATTTGATATTATGTTTTGATTCAAATCCAGGGAGCGCGAAGTTTGAAACTTCGTAATGATGAAAACCCTTAGACTTCAAATATTCACTCACAAAAAGATACTCTTCACGGATATATTCATCATCCGGCATATCCTGAATATGGGGATATTTTGAGCGAGCATTCAGGATATAGAGGCTTATGTGCTTAGGTTGATATTTCAGAAGAAGATCGAGCTCTTTTTTGATGTCACGATTTTTAGCTCTCGAAAATGGAATTCCGAGAAGGAAATCGAGTGAGTAGTTCCAATTTTCTTTCTGCAGTTTTTCCAAAAAATTCGTGCTGTCTTCCAGAGAGTGAACCCGATCCATGACTTTCAAGAAATCCGGATCAAGTGTCTGGGTTCCGATTGATATGCGGTTAAGACCAATTAATTTCCATGCTGAGATCAAGTCCTCAGTCCATGTTCCCGGATCAATCTCCATTGTAAATTCTGCCGTTGCTAACTTTTTGGGGATAAGTTTGTTGAAAATTTCAGCTCCAGAAGCTCCCCAGAGTGAAGGAGTCCCTCCACCCAGATAGATGGTCTCAAGTGGGCCCCATGTCACACCGTGATTTTTCATCAAGTCATCATGACGGACAACGGAATCAGATAAAAACTGATGAAAATCCTCAAACTGAGTTGAACCCGGTTCAAGCTTACGTTTGTAAAAATCGCAATAATTGCAGAGGTGCTTACAGAAAGGCACATGTAAATAAAGACTGGACACCTGAGTCATTCGAGAGAATTTCCTTCAAAAACATTTGGTCTACGGGGATAATAGAACGAATCGTTCACGATGTCTCATATAAGGAAGCTATGAAAATTGATCAGGTCCAGTTAGATAACGAATTAAATACTTTATTCATCCACTCACCAGGTTGCTCAGCAGGTACAGTCCAGATGTGGTTCCGTGCTGGTTCTGCTCTCGAGCAAAAAGATAATCAGGGTATCGCACACTTTCTGGAACACATGTTCTTCAAGGGTACTCCAAAGCGTCCGGGCCCACAGCTTGCTCATGATATTGAATCATATGGTGGTGAAGTAAACGCATTCACTTCTTTTGATTACACTTGTTACTACATCAACACTCCAAGTCTCTTCCTGGATAAGTCTGTCGATATCCTTCTTGATATGGTGGCCAACCCACTTTTCGGTGAAGAAGATATTCCTTCTGAGAGACAGGTTGTATTCGAAGAATATCGTCGAGCGATGGATAACCCTTCTCAATTTAACTTCATCCAGCTACAGAAAGCTTCTTTCGATGGTGGATACCAGCATCCGATTCTTGGCCGCGAAGATACAATTCAAAACTTCTCTCGCGAGCAAGTAACTTCATTCCGTGAACAATTTTATAATCTTGAAAACGCGATGCTTGTTATCGCAGGTGACCTGAAAGATCGCACTGAACTTGAAAACAAGATCCGTTCTTTCAGACTTCCTCACGGACAAAAATCAACCTTTGGTAATTTTGAAATTAAGCAGAAAGAATCTGTGAATATTCATGACAAAGACATTCGTCAGGCAACTCTGACAATTTGTCTTCAGGCCCCAGAATACCTGAACAATAAAGCAGCTGCTCAGGATCTCGCCGTAAACTGTCTTGCTCATGGTGAAACTTCACGTTTCTATCAGGCGCTTGTTGCTAAGACCTCTCTCTGTAACGGAATCGCTGGTTCAACTATGTACTTCGCCCATGGTGGCGTCCATATGCTTAAGATGAGTTTCCCGGTTGAGAACCTCTCGAAAGTTTCAAAACTTTTCATGTCGACCCTGACTGAGACTGTTGTGAATGGTTTTAAAGCTGAGGAATTAACAAAAATCAAAAACCAATATATCTCGTCAAAAATCTACGAACGTGAATCTATCGAATCTTACGCATTCAGCTTAGGTCATGGTTTCGCGCAGTCTGGAAATATCTATTGTGAAGACGAATTCATTGAGAACATCCGCGGAACTTCTGTAGATGAAGTTTCTGAAGGGCTTCTTGAAATCGTCAAAAACTCTACTCACTTCACGCTTCAAGTTCCTAAGGGCACAAAAACTGAACCTTTGGAAAAAGAACTTAAACGTTGGCAGGGCGAGCTGAAGAAAGTTTCATCAAAAGCTAAATCGAAAGCTTCGAAGATGAAAATCACAACTTCTGAAAATGATCCGGCCGTTAAAGTTATTGATCTCAAGCCTGGTATCAAACTAATTTACCGCCAGAACAAACTCACTCCGACTTATGTTATGCACGCCTATATGAAAGGTGGTCAGACAATTGAAACGGCCAAGAACGCTGGGGTTCACCATCTTCTTTCACGTCTTGTGACCTACGGTTATAAAGGTGTGGGATATGAGAAACTCAAGAATGAACTTGAATCACTTTCAGCTTCTCTCAATGGCTTCTCAGGTAAAAATGCTCTTGGATTAACTCTTCACGGTCAATCAAAAGACTTTGACAGGCTGTCTCAGCATTTCTTCGGAACACTCTTCACACCAGAAGTTCCAAAGAAGTTCTTTGATCATGAGAAGAAAGTTATTCTTCGCGCTCTTGATAACCAGAAAGAAGATGCAATGAAACAAGCTTTCAAAACATTCTATAAAATGGTTTTCAATCAGCATCCATACTCGCTTGATCTGGCCGGCACTCCTGAGACGATTAAAACGTTCTCACCTCTCGCACTCAAGAAACTTCACGCTAGTCATCTTAAAAATTCAGAGATCGTCCTCACTTACTGTGGTGATATGGATTTCAGTTTTGTTTACAACTACCTTCTTGAAGTAACAAAAAAACTTAACGTAAGAAAACCTGCGAAGAAAGTTAAGAAGAAAGCTAAGGCACTCACTGGCAAGACTGAACACCTTGAGTTCAAGCGTGAACAGACACAGATCGTTATCGGTGCTCCTGCTTACTCAATTGGTAACAAAGAAGATATTTATCTCAAGATGATCACTGCTCACCTATCGGGCCAGAGTTCTGATCTGTTCGTTGAAGTTCGTGATCGTCAGGGGCTTTGTTATTCAGTGTCTCCGGTGCACGTCTCTGCTCTTGAAGCTGGCTGCTGGGGAATCTATATCGGATCAGGTCACGACAAAACAGAAGCAGCGATTAAAGCAATCATGGAAATCCTTAATGGACTTCGTGATAACGGAATTAAAAAAGAAGAGTTCGATAGAATCAAAACAATGATTGATGGTCAGAACCTTCTAGGTATTCAGACAAACGAAGACTATGCGCAGTTCTATTCAATTCCGGTTCTTCACGGCATTGGTCTCGACTTTCCTCACAAGAATAATGAAATGATCCGTAATGCTGATTACGATGATTTCCAGAAATTCCTGAAGAAGTTCTTTGCTTCTAAATGGAACGTAATTAAAGCTGGAAGAAAAGACT
>JBEIQF010000506.1:0-1563 GCA_040376635.1 Halobacteriovoraceae bacterium | reverse complement strand
CTGTATGGTTTTGCTTGAGGCTTGAGTTGTTTGATGTCCATCCCGTGAATCGTGATACGAGATGTTCCAGCGCCTTCGATCTTCACACCTTGAGCAATGAGGAAGTCAGCAAGATCATCGATCTCAGGCTCCATCGCTGCGTTTTCAATAACTGTTGTTCCTTCTGCAAGAACAGCTGCCATCATAAGATTTTCAGTTGCACCTACACTTGGGAAAGGAAGGGTGATTACAGCACCTTTTAGCTTTTTACATTTTGCTTTGATGTAACCATTTTCAATTTCAATCTCTGCACCAAGTTTTTCCATTCCCATCAAGTGAATATCGACCGGACGTGCACCAATCGCACAACCACCAGGAAGAGAAACCGATGCCACTCCGTAACGAGCAAGAAGAGGTCCAAGCACAAGCACCGATGCTCTCATCGTCTTCACGAGAGAATAATCAGCGTGCTGGTTATCAAGAGTCGTTGCATCTGCCGTAAGTTCATCACCATTCTTTGAAACTTTGAGTCCCATCGATTGAAGAATTTTTAGAATTGTTCCAACATCCATAAGATCTGGAATGTTTGTGAACTTCACAGGATATGGACACAAAAGTGTCGCAACAAGAATAGGAAGAGTTGCATTTTTTGCTGAAGAAATATGTACAGAGCCGTTAAGTTTTACGGGCCCAGTGACTAAAAGTTTATCCATAAACCGTCCAGGAATGTGTTTTTGGAAATTGTATGGAGAAACCGAAGAAAAGTCTCGAAATTAGAGAGTAACGCGAGGCTTCGCCGGCGTCGGCGAAGCCATGCGAAATTTAGATAGATGCGCGAATGTATCGTTTTGTACCAGTCATATCGTTCAGAACTTTGATGTTCTGAAACCCAAGACGACCAAGCATCTTCGCCTGTTCTTCAACTTCAAGCTCATGCCCTTCCATGAAGAATGTGCCTTTGAGATGGCCGCGAATTTCTGCGAAGAAATCCTCAAACCACATCACATAATAATCATCCGGAAGATAGAGGGCCTGGTGAGGTTCAAATGTATCTACTGATTGGTGAACGAGATCTTTATGAGATGATGCTTTAATGTATGGAGGATTCGATACGATGATATCGAACATGCCTTCCACTTTAGATAAGCGGTCTGACTTGATGAGATTTACTTTGCTCTCAAGATTAAGTCGTTTGCAATTGATCTTGGCAACTTCTAGCGCCTCATCTGAAATGTCTACTCCGACTCCAGTCTTACCCACTCCGTGAGAAAGAAGACTCAGGATAATCACTCCACTCCCCGTCCCCACATCGAGAACGCGCGTCGACTTACCCTTAAATTCCTTCACGATCATATCAACGAGATATTCCGTTTCAGGACGAGGGATAAGAACATTTTTGTTAACAAAATAGTTATGATTATAGAATTCAGAATTTTCGAGAAGATAAGCGAATGGAACTCCTCTCAAGAAAACATCAGTAAGTTCTTCAGTGAGATGAGAGGATGCTGAATATTCCGACTGATCAAGATCAACCGGAGTGTTCAATTTTTTAGCGACGATGTCTTTTACTTCGAGAAGAAAACG
>JBEIQF010000384.1:0-3075 GCA_040376635.1 Halobacteriovoraceae bacterium | reverse complement strand
TTCAGTCATCTCTCGTTTCAAGACAATTCCACATTATGTTCCGATACGAATTTCTCTTCTTTTGAAATGCGGTCTTGAGAATGCGGATCTCTACATGAAACTTTCGGATCAGAAATATGTAAAAATGATCAATGCTGGTGAGGCGTTCATTCCTTCTGATGCAGATAGATTTTATAAAAAGGGTCTTCAGCATTTGTACATTACGGCCGAAGCAGCGGATTCATTCCTGGATGTCTTTCAGAAGAACATGAATCTCGTACTTGAGAGTGAATCCCATCCCCCGTCAGAGCTATCAGTCATCTCTCTTGAATCTCTTGAGAACGTTGAAAGAATTGCTTCGATTCTGGGTTGGACAGCTCCTGTCATATTTGCTGCCAAAAAAGCAGTTACACTTGCAGTGAAAGCAGTTTCAAATGAACCAAATCTTTTGAAGCTTTTAAAACAAAAGCTCAAAGATCCAACGTCAAAATTTTCTTCACATGTAACGATGCAATCACTTCTTTGCTGCGGCTTTTGTCATCAGCTTGGGTGGACCTCTGAGTCTGCTCAAATGAAGCTTGGTCTTGCCGCCCTCATGCACGATATTACTGTTGATGAAAGTGCTTATAGCGACATTTTCCTCTGGAATCAGGCCGCAACTGATAATCATGACAAAACTCCTGAAGTTTTGAAATATCGAAATCACCCTTCAGATGCAGCTAATCTTTTACTTTCAATTAAAGATCTTCCTGCTGATGTTGATCAAATTATTCTTCAGCACCATGAAACAAAAGAGGGGACTGGTTTCCCTCGCGGATTAATCTCAAGCCGAATTTCTCCTATGGCCTCGCTCTTCATCATTGTTGAAGACCTCATCAACTTCCTGGAAGAATCTGAGAATTACGAAGAGAAAATCTCTCTTTTCATTAAGCACCGTGAAGGTCGTTACAACTCTGGCAACTTCAAGAAAGTATTTGAAGTCGTCAGAGATAATGTCGAGAATTCTCGGCAGTCCAAGTAGCGGGTTAAGTTCCTCTTAATATGGATTCCCCTCAACTATCAGATATCTTAAGCACTAATTGCCTTCTCTCTTAAGATAGTGAGAGATGGTAAAATCTAAATGTGAATAACCCCGGAAAATATTTGATCTTATTAGATCCTCATGAGGAAGTACTGACTCTTCAGGAAACTGCTCTTAGTTGCTTTTACAGCGGCGAAGTCTTATCCATGAAAAATTCAAGTGGTGTCGAAGAACTCATTAAATCTAAAGGTACTCCCGAGATGATGATTCTTGATTCTGCTTTTGTCTCTTCTTTCAATCATCAGCAGTGTTTGTTTCCCATCATCGCGACTTCTTTAACGTCGGAAGAAAATTTGATGGAAAAGTATCCATCTGTAACTGCCGTCATTGAAAAACCAATTTCAACTGCATCATTTTCATATCTTGTTAAAAGTCTGACTCAGCTTCCACTCCGCGAACCTTCTCACGTGCCTATAAAAGTCCAGGCGCTACTGAGATTAGGAGTGGGGCACTTTGATCTTTATCTGAAACTTTCTGAGACGAATTTTGTGAAGATTCTTCACAAAGGTGAGCCCTTCTTTGAAGCTGATGGAAAAAAACTTACTGATAAAGGAATTTTCGAACTTTATGTTCGTTATGAAGACAGTAAAGAATTTCTCAATATTCTTGAATCGGCGCTCTCGGGGAATTCTGGTGAATCTCTCGAAGATATCACGCTCACAATTGAGAACCTTGAAGCTTTTGAGAAGATTGCCAAGGCCATGCATTGGACTCCGAATGTACTTCTTTCTGCTCAAAAGAGTGTGACTCACGCAGTGAAAATTCTTTCTAAAAATCAGAACGTTCTTGCTGTACTTAAAAAGAAACTTTCTGGTCCGTCGAGTGAATATTCCCGACACATTGGGCTGCTTACTTATCTTGTTTGCGCCGTAAGTTCACAAGTTGGATTTGTCGGAGAATCAGGACAGATTAAGCTCGCGCTTGCTGCTCTTCTGCATGATGTGGCCGTCGATGATGATTACTACAAAGATATCAAAGCATGGAATAAGCGTGCAGCGGATGCCACAGATAAAAGTCCCGAGACAATCAAGTACCGTCTGCATCCGTTTGAAGCTTCAAAAATTGTACGTACTCTGGATTCAATCTCTCCAGATGTGGAGCAGATCATTCTTCAGCACCACGAAGAAAAATACGGTTCAGGATTTCCGAGAGGACTCGACTCAGGCAGGATTGGTCATCTTCCTGCGCTCTTTATTATTGTAGAGGATCTGGTTGAGTTCATCGACAATGGTGAAAATATTGAAACGAGCATCACTGATTTTATCACGTGGGGGAATGCCTGGTACGATACAGGTCATTTCAAAAAAATCTTCCAGTCGTTTATTGAAAAGCTAAACGCTTAAGCAGCATTCGACCAGTACTCTTCTTCCACTTCTTCTTTATTGTATTCTTCAATTGCTGACACAAGGTTCACCGGTGAAATTGGTCTATCGACCATGAGATGATCGTAGAGATAGTCATGTGACTTATAATTTTTCCATTTATCTTTTTGGATGAGATAAGAAATGCCACACGTAAAACAAAGCACCATAGATGAGCATGCCCAGAGAGCAGCTTCTTTAAAGCTTTTCTCTTTCATACTAATGCGTTTTTTGAGGAGATGCATGCCCCAGGTCTGACCGTGGTTCATGAAATAACTGAAAAAGAAGTAACTAAAAACCATGGCTGGAAGTGCTGAGGCCGTGAATGAGAAAACGACTTCATCTGACCAGGCCCTCTGAAGACCTTTCGTTACCAAAAAAGATTTCAATGAAAGATTAAAGAACGAAATCATTATTGTTGTTGTGACAAATGCAGCGGCAAAATCGAGGTAATGTCCGAGGAAAACTTTCCAGAGTTTGAATTCAGTTTTCTTTGTTCCAGGAGCAAGCAACTGCGCCGGTACTTTCTGTGAGTGTTCTGCAAAATCTACGAGATTGATTGGGTTCATGATTACCTCTGATTTCTTATCGGAAATCAGAGGTAAATCCTGAGTTAATGAGCTTGAATTTGAGTTTTTAAGTCGTGAAGCTTCT
>JBEIQF010000460.1:0-2248 GCA_040376635.1 Halobacteriovoraceae bacterium | reverse complement strand
GCGAAGAGTTCTGTTTTCAAGAATAGACTGGCCAGCAGGACAAGCACCACCGGCCTGTTTAATTGCGTCGACTGTACGGCAAGTAAACCCACCGTAGGTAATGTCCTGAACTTTAGCCGCAGATCTTCGGATAAAGCGCTGGTTGTTACTGGTCCAGCTTGCGTTCACACCACGAGTACTCGCTTCCAGAGCAGAATTTACGTAAGAGATATCAGGATTATTCGTCAGGACAGATTTTAAAACAACACTGGCTGCATTGGCGTAACACGTTCCAAGTCCGTCTTGATCCTGTACTTTGTGAGTTGAAAGAGATTTACCTGGATCAAAAAGGGAGACTTTCTCTGCTTCTTTTACTGTTATGGCTTCAGCACCATCACCGATCGTGCAATCAGCAGCGTAAGCAAAATTAAATAATAGAATAGAGATAAGAAGAACCTTCATTTGAAGCTAATCGGAATGTTCCTGGAGTAATTAAATATGTCTAAAAATTAGACACTAGAATTTTTTGAGAAGGGCAATGCGTGCCATCAGATATGCGGCAACTCCCCAGAAAATCCATGAGAGAACCGGAATGTCGGCAAAGTGAGTAACGTTAATATTTCTGATAAAGATGGATCCACAGAGGACAAAAACGCAAGCAAGTATTGATAGTCCCAGGATATAGAAAGAGCGGTTCAGACCTTTCGAGAGTTTTTCAAAATCACGGACCCGGATTTCAATAGCATAATTATTCTTAGAACTTTCTTTCAGAAACCATTTCAAATGCTTCGGGAGAATTCTGAGTGAACTGATCACGTCCTTGGCTACCCACATGAGCTCTTCTTCGGCATTCTTCTTCGAAAGAAGCTCTGTTACCAATACTGGTAAATCCTTCTCAAGTACCTTGAAGATATTGATGTCATATCCGATCGACTTACCAACGCCATCAAGAGTCATCAGGGCACGGAATATGATAAACCATTCACGTGGTAGGTAGAGTTCATGCTTACTGAGTGTGCGGATAAGATTACGAACCAGCTCCGTGAAGTTTGTTTCTTGTACACTCAAGCCGATATACGGAGAGATTGAATCTTTAATATCACGAATGAGTTCTTCATGATCAGGCACAGTTTCATATTCTGCGACTTCCAGGAATTCATAAACGAGGTTATCAAAGTTGTAAGTGATAACGGCATAAAGGATGGCAATTAAGTTTGCACGGTTCTTTTTACTTAATGTGCCCATCAAGCCGAAATCAATGATCCCGATTCTTCTGTCACTAAGAACAAAGAAATTTCCGCCATGAAGATCTGCGTGAAAGAATCCATCTGCCAAAAGTGTATGAGTAAAGAGCTGGATACTCTTCTCGAGTTTTTCCACCATATCAAGGCCGATGCCTTCGAGAGATGAAAATTCATTAAAAGGTCTCCCATCCAGGAATTCGAGAACAAGAATTTCCTGAGTGGTGAATTCCTTAAATACTTTCGGAACAACGAGGTATCCGTCTTTATCGATAGATTCAAGATTCTTTTTAAGACGCTCACAGTTTGTGGCCTCAATCAGAAAGTTGAGCTCTGTTTGAGTGGACTTAAAAAAATCAGAAATCATTTTTGAGAGCCCAAGAAACTTGATCTCAGAAGAAACTTTCTCAAGTTTCTGCACAATAAAAATCAAGATCTCAAAATCCGTCATGATCAATTTAGCAATATTTGGACGGCGAACTTTAACGACAACTTTCTGGCCATTATGAAGCTGAGCTTTATAAACGACACCTATCGATGCTGTACCAATCGGTTTCTCATCAATTGTAAGGAAGACTTCGCTAAGTTTTTTTCCAAGATTATCCTCGATGACTCTCTGAGCGACTTCAAAAGGAATCCCCTTCACCTTGTTCTGGAGAAGTTTTAGTTCCTTAATGAGAGCGGGATCAAGGATATCTTCACGAGTTGATAGAAGCTGCCCAAGCTTAATAAAACTTGGCCCAAGTTCTTCGAATGATAAACGAAGTTGTTCACCGAAGGTCTGCCACCATTCATCAGGCGATAGATCTTCTCTTTTGAGTTCTGACACGCGTGCGGGGAGAACAAATCCAGGAATAACCTTATCTAGACCGGATTTCAGGATGAGCTCCGAAAATCCGTGACGACTTAATACAGTAAGAATCTCGCGAAAACGCGAAACGTTTTTAATCGTTTTTGAGATTCCAATACCAGTCTTGATTAAGTCCATAAATTACAAGGTCGCTTTTTATTTTATGGTAAGTTAAAAT
>JBEIQF010000257.1:0-4887 GCA_040376635.1 Halobacteriovoraceae bacterium | reverse complement strand
TTATTTGAGAATTCATCATTTCCGATGGAAGAATCATCAAGTGAATCCAGGCTGTTCATACTGTCGAGATCTTCAACGGATTCACCAGTCTCGGCCGACAATTCCTGAGAGATGAGATCTTCCGTCATCTCTGGTTCAGGCTCTGGAACAGGAGCAGCCTTAGGCTGAGCTTTTGGTTCTGCTTTTGGGGGAGATATAATTTCTGTTTTATAAATGTCATCTTCAATCGGAGCTGAGTATGAAGGAGCAGAAGTGGCATAGGCCGGTTCTGGCTCTCGTTTTGGTTGAAGTGAAGGCAGATCAGCTACAATAACTGAATAAGCTCCGCACTTAACTTCATCTCCATTTGCGACAGGATTCTTTGAAACAAGAGAGCCATTTAGAGTGATCACTCCAAGCTGAGAGAGCTTTTCGCAGTACCAGCTTGAATTTTGATTTTTCAGGACAAAGTGGTGGCGAGAGATGAGCGGGTCATCAATTTGCACGTGACAGTCTTCGGAGCGCCCGACATAAATTTCGTACATTTCATCAAAGTCAGCGGTGTCTACCGAGACTTCATGGAGAGGTACGTTGTTTTTTAAGACAATCAGTTTCACCTGTTTCCAATCCTAGTTTTGATTCAAGATCTTTAATCTGCTTAACTGCATTCTTATGTCTTGGATCTTCCGGAACACTATATAAAAGTCGAATAATCGAACAATATGAGATGATAGAACTCTTGTACTTCAAAGATGTTTCATCTCTCTGAGCACGAACCAGATAGCTCTCAATTTCCTTATCCAGTTCCTCTTTCGTCTTACGTAAATAATACTCCGCTTGGGAGTCCCCGGGAGCAATAATCAGGGCGAGATTGAATTCGTGAATGGCACGATAGTAATTTCTTTCTCTTAGCTCCCTTAATCCCCTCTGGTAGATGGCATTTAGCTTCTCTTTGATCTGCTTGTTTTCATTCGCCTGCCGCTTTTGTATTGCAGTTGTGAGCTCATCCGTTACGTTCTGGAATCCAGCGGACTTTTTCTCTTTATTTCCCGAGCTTTGTTCAGGCTTTTTATCATCAAATAGGAATAGCCCCGCAAAGATCACTAAAAGGATAAGAAAAGGAAGGAAGCTCTTATTACTTGGTTTCGAATCTTCTACATCCTCTTTAATTACTTTCGTTTTAGACGCAACTTCAACTTTCGCAAATTTAAAGACAGTCTGGCCGACAATCAATTTGTCGCCTTCATTCAATTGCTCTTGCTTGATCTTACGATCATTAACGATGATTCCATTTTGTGAACCAAGATCAGTTGCAACCCAGTTGTTACCGACTTTTGTAACCTCAGCATGCTCTCGGCTGGCCTTTGTATCGTTAAGGCGAATATCTGCTTTTTCAGAACGTCCAATAACGATCCTGTTCCCTAAAAGAACATATGACTCACCCTTGTTGCCTCCAGTGAGGCAAATAAGACGGAAATAGACTCCGGCTTCCTTAGGCGATTCAAAATGTTTAAGAACAAGAACGTTCTTTGCCATTAATCATTTCTCACAAACGTTATATAAAAACCTTTAGCAAACTTATCTTTTCCAATCAGGGCAACGACGTTAACAAACATTTGTTTCCCGCCAATTTCGTAGTTCTCTCTCTGGCTTGTCCCATCATTGTTTGCAGACTGATCACACAGATCGATCACTGTTGCTGCAAAACCCTGATCTCGAGCTGTATCAAGGATACTCTGGCCGGCAGATGCGTTTTCACGAATACCAATGAGATCTTCTGCTTCAGGATTAATCCTTTGGATGATTTTTTCTGAATTCAAAATCATCACTGGTCCCTGAGCACCGGACATAAATTCTTCGAGCGATCTGAGATACGGCCCGTCTTCTTCCATACTCTGAACCTCACCGGAGTCCGTATTCTGGAGCTCTTTTATTCGAGTGAGAACACTGTTAATCGTGTTGCGAAGTGGATGAAGTTCTTTAAAGAGAGTCTTCGTTTCAAGTTCTTTCTGTCTTCCTCGTAGAACACGCTCAATCTGATTTTTCATCTCTTCAAGCGGACGAACCGTCATGTAATAGAGCATTCCGAAGAAAATGATCGCAACCATTCCGGACGTAACGAGAGATTCTAAATAGGCTTTTGAGTTGTTGGCAGCTTCCGTTGCAAGTGATGTTGGAGCAAAGCTCAGGGCAATGATTGCAACAACGACATCTCGACCGAGAGTTTTATCATGCGCCTTAATCGCTCGGGCAACTTTTACGATGTTACCTTCACGGATGATTTTTTCCTGATCCTGGTTTTTCTCTACACGGAAATATTTTAATGCTTCTACCGCAAAAGGATCATTCACGATTGTATTGAGCTCTGCCACCGGACGATACACACGTCCTTCAGTATCGAAAAGTTTATAACTCTCAACACCTTCAGCATCCTCACCTTCAAGGAAGGTTGTTTTAACCTGATCGAGGTTTTTATCACGGAGAGAAACGTTGTTAAGTCTATCCACTTCCGCGGCATACTGTTTCGCGCGATAACCAACTTCTCTTAAAAGGAGGCGTCGGCTATCACTCAGAACAGGAACGATCGTTAATGAAATATTGATAGCAATAAAGATAAAGAGAAGAATACCAACCAATGCTGACCACTCATACTGTTCGTTGAAACTGTAGATGATAGGCATGATCTTATGCTTAAAGATCCAGATTGGTTTTGCCATGATACTGTCTGGCATTGGCTCAGTCTGGTTTAATTCGTCATATGAATCATCATCGTCGCTCGAGCCTTTCACAACTCTCTTCTTAACAATGACTTTTTTCTCAAGAACGTAAACAACCTGGAAAATCAGGTTCGGGAGAGCAATCTTATCGCCGTCTTTGATTGTAAGGCGTTTGATGATTTTACCATTAATAAGAGTACCGTTAGAACTTCCGAGATCTTCTGCAAAAGCAGTCTCTCCGTTCACGGTAACTTTTAAGTGCTTCTTAGAAATACCATCCACAGGAACTGATACATCATTATCTGCACCACGACCGATGACATTTTCACCATCGTTCAGGATAAATTCTTTTCCGCGAAGTCTTCCTCCGACTACAACTAACTTAAACATTCCGGACCTCCAGAACGTCTCCTTCTTTTATTTCCTGAGGAAATTTCCCTGCCGGTAACTCCAGCGTCTTTTTCGCTTTCAAATGAAACCAAGTATGTCTCCACGGCTTCATGTTTCTGTAAATTTTAAGCACCTGAAGCTTGTCATCAAGGAAGACAACATCGAGCGGGAAATGCATGAAGAACGTATGAATAGATGGGGCCGGCTCAAAAAGAATTCCGGGACGATGCGGTTTTGCACGGAACATATAGCCCATGAGCCTGTCGATGAAGTTATCAGCGACTGACACATTCGATGCAATGATTTTACCTTTATATTCAATCTGTATCATAGTTTCCCTGACATCATTTTCAGAAGCATTGGTGCGAAGATCGCAACTAATACCGCCGGCAAGATGAAGAAAATCATCGGAATCAGGATTTTAGTAGCAGCAGTAGCACCCTGTTGTTCCGCACGTGATGATCTCTTCACTCGTAGTTCTTGAGACAATTGTTTTAAGAGCGGGCCAATCGAAGCACCCACTGAATCCGCCGCAATCAAAGTGGCGCAGAAAGAGTTAATTTCAATAATGTTCACTCGCCAGCCAAGTTGTCTTAAACCTTCTGCTCTTGAAGAACCGATCTTTGTTTCTTTGATCAAAGTTTCAAACTCTTCAGTCAAAGGACTTTGAGGAGCTTTCTCAATCACTCGTTGAATAGCTGCCATAAAATCGAGACCAGCTTCAACTGAAAGGGCAAGCATATCCACGATGAAGGGCATCGCTCTTAGAACCATATCCGCTCGACGCTTGATCATCCCATCAAGCCAGACGTCAGGATAAAAATAGCCAACGATACCCATGACTGGTGTTAAAGAAATTGGCCAGGTAGCTTCCATAATCCAACGTGCGGCAAGGAAGGCAAACGGACCACCAATGATCATGAAGAACTTTAGTGCCATGAATTCATCGGGAGACATGTCTTTAGTTAATCCGGCATTCGCTATTTTTTGCCGGTACTTATTCCTGAACCCTTGTTTGTTCTTGGATCCCTGAACAATAGGCAGGAAATATCTTTTGTAGAATGGCTTTGTGATTTTCAGGAAGAGAGCTTGGTCTTTACCTTTCGTAGAGTTCTCTGCTTCTTCGAGAGCTTCCTGTGTTTTATATTTATCCTGATCTTCCATGAAGACTCGAACAATAATAAAAATCGCAACGAAGATCAGAACAAGTGGGGCCCAGAAAAGTGCAGGCGAATCTTCTTTGAATCCTTTCTTCTCGTTTGAACCTTTTTTATACATTCCGAATTCTGCGTCTTTTGTTAATAACAAAACACACTCACCGGTTTTTTCTTTATCAAAAGCTAATTCGAGAGCAGACAAGCCTTCGCGATCCAGATAGATGCGATCTCTTAGCCAATGTTTAGCAGGACCGATTGATAGAGAAGAATTAGGAACGAATGAACCATCATTAGAATAAGTAAGTGCATCTAAAAAAACCGTACATTCAGGTTTTTCTCCTCTCGGTTTATTGATAACCGTTAAGATATGCATCTTTCCGAATTCACCACCGGGAGTTTTATAAACTAAGATGGTGTCGTTCAAAAGTTTATTGATAGGAATTTTAGTAGTGCCAAATTTTTTATCAGCGATACAACTTGCAGAAATATCTTTGAACTCTTCACCACAACTGGATTGCGACCACACAGATGTGCTGAGCAAAAAAGACGCAAGTATTGATAATAGAAAGAAACTCTTCATTACTCATAGAGTAACAATAAATTGCTAAGCGATTAAATTTTCAGGAAAAGGGAAAAAATGTCCC
>JBEIQF010000431.1:0-2629 GCA_040376635.1 Halobacteriovoraceae bacterium | reverse complement strand
ATTCACACCTCTTGTAAGAAGTGTCCCTGTGAAGGAAAGTATTGCTTCGCTTTGTTTTGAGACAAACGTCTGGGCAAAAGCAGAAGGAAGAATTGCAAAGAGTGACAAAAGAATAAATGTTTTCATGAGAATATTGGACCTTTTCTATTGGGCTCTGTCTACTGTAAGTCTTGCTTCTCCATGTGAATTGAAGCGGATAGAGTAAAGGATAGGGTTGCAGCATACTTCGCAATCCACCACCATCTCCTGGTTATTACCTTCCTCCGGATAGAATTCCATCCAGATCACTTCACCACAATACGGACATTGAACTTCAAAATCTGTTTCCATAGGTAGAAAGCGTATCATAAAGGCCAAAATTTTTTGTTACCTTAAGCGTTGAATCTGGCTGTCTCTTTGCAGTCTGTTTAAATACTTTTTCCTACACTTTAATAACCTGATGCTTCAATGCTTTAATGTTCCCTATGATCATTCAAGACGATTTAAAACAACTAGTCTCCCATTCCGTAAAACTTCTAGGTAAAGCTCTCCGTGAAATTCACGGCGAAAAACTTTATCATGAGATCGAATCTCTCAGAGTGGCGATGAAGAAAGTGCGAGGAAGCGAAGCCAAGGTTGTTGAAAAGACTCTTGATAAGGTTTATCTCGAACTAAAAAAAAATAATGCTCACGATATTCATCAGAAAGCAAAAGCCTTTGCTTTGATGTTAGAGCTGATCAACTGCTGTGAAGCTGCCTATCGAACCCACAGGCTTGCTCATTTTCACGTTAAAGAAGCAGCTCATCCAGAAGCGATCATTTATGTTTTCACCAGTCATCCGACTGAATCCCGTAGTCAGAAGTTTCTGGATCTCATGGATAAAGTGGAAAACCTCCTCAAACTTTCACTCGAAGATTCTTTTGAAGTGGTGGAAGAAAAACTTTATTACCTTCTAAAAATTGCCATTCGTCTCAGTCTGGCGAATAACAGAAGACCTCAGGTTAAAGATGAGATGGAGCAAGTTTTTCATACAGTCTTGAGTCCAGAGATTCTGTCTGAACAGATTTCACTGAATAAGAAAGATCTCAACGTAAGTTTCAGAACCTGGGTAGGTGGTGATAAAGACGGACACCCAAAAGTGGGAAGTTCGACAATGCTTGAAAGTTTTAGTCTCTCAAGACAGAAGCTTCTGGAATTCATTCAGATTCATCTGGAAACGTTTCAGGAAGAACTCACTCTCATAGATGAAGGGAAGACTCTCAAGACCGAATTAATGTCATTCAAGGAAGCATTACGAGCGATGAAAACTGTCGGGCCTGCTGACGGTAAGAAGGTAGCCACGCTCAAGAAAAAACTCCTGAAGCTAAAGACTGTGGCGGAGAAACATTCACTTGTATCGCCATTCATGCAGGATATAGAAAAACTCATCTGGTTCTATCCAGCTCTCGTTCTTCCGCTCGAAATCAGGGAAGATTCTGAACTCATCAACAAAGCTCTCACAGATAAGTCGCAACCTATTCTTAAAATGCTCGCTACGCTCAAATCCGTTTCAAATGGAATGGATCCAAAATGGTATGTACGAGGATTTGTCATCAGCATGTGTCAGACTACGGAAGACATGCTCGCGGCCGTCACTATCACCAAAAGACAGCTAGGTTCACTGGCCATTCCGGTTGTTCCACTCTTTGAAAATGAGAAGGGGCTCCTGAACGCAACAACGATTTTAGAAGGTGCCTTTAAGAAATATCCTTTTCAGGCAGAACACAAGAATAAGTGGGGAACTCGTTTTGAAGTTATGGTGGGTTACTCAGATTCCAGTAAAGAGAATGGTGTCTTCCCTGCGAGAATCATGATTGAGAGTGGCCTATTTCATCTCGAAGATTTTCTCCAGAAGAAGAAACTCAAACCAGTTTTCTTTCACGGTTCAGGAGGAAGCACAAGTCGAGGCGGCGGAACAGTTCTCGAGCAGATTTCTTGGTGGCCGCAAACAGCGCTGAACATATTCAAGGTCACGATTCAGGGTGAAATGGTACAGAGAAATTTTAATAATCCTCTGATCATGAGATCTCAGGTCAGTAAGATTGTTGAAGGCTACTCTCAATGTAAACCTAAACATATTCATGATCATCCCGAACTCAGAAAGTTTTCCGATTCAATCCAGAATTCCTATCGCTCTCTTGTGAATGATCCCGGATTTCAGGAACTCACAACACTGGCCACACCCTACGATTATTTAAATCTTCTGAAAATTGGTTCTCGTCCTTCCAAGAGAGCAAAGAAAGGCAAGTTCAGCCTGCGGGCCATTCCTTGGATTCTTTGTTGGACGCAGACGCGTTTGCTTCTCCCTGTTTGGTGGGGTGTGGGATACGCGTGGAAAGATCTATCAAACAAAGAGAAAAAAGAAGTCAAAAAATACTACGATCAGTCTCCACTCATGCAGTCTTACGTTAAGAATCTTGGGTTCACACTAGCAAAAGTTGAAATGGGAGTCTGGAATTTTCATCTCGATCAATCCAAATTATCAGATGAGGATAAATCTAACTGGAAAGAAATCATCACGAGTGAGTTTGAACGAAGTATTATTTTTTTCCAGGAAATCTCAGGTGAAAAAAAATTCACCTGGTACAGACCATGGCTTTCTGAAAGTAT